>JBLMXE010000336.1:0-10347 GCA_050257615.1 Chlamydiota bacterium
TTGCCATCCGGGCCAATGATGAAGGTGGTCCGCTCAATGCCCATCACCTTCTTGCCGTACATGTTCTTTTCCTTCATCACGCCGAAGGCATTGGCGATCTTCTTGTCGGCATCGGAGAGCAGGGTATAAGGCAGGTCGTACTTCTGCTCGAACTTCTTTTGCCGTTCCGGCGCATCGGCGGAAATGCCCAGAATCACGGCGCCGGTCTTCTGCAGCTTGCTGTATGCGTCGCGGAACCCGCACGCTTCAATGGTTCAGCCGGGGGTATCGGCCTTGGGAAAGAAGAACAGGACCACGGTCTTGCCGCGGAGGCCCTTCAGCGACACCACCTTGCCGTTCTGGTCGGGTAAACTAAAGTCAGGTGCTTTATCGCCCATCTCCATGCAGTGTTCTCCAATTCGCCATTTATACCGTAGAGGCGCGGCAGCCGTCATCTGCGCCCTGCTAAGCCTGGCGACGGGCGGGGCGGCGTGGGCGCAATATGCCCGGCGCTCGCAGCCCTCGAAAGGCCCGCGCGCCACCGCCCTGCTGCAGTTGCAGGGGAAGCGGGCACGCATTATTCCCATCGTGATCCTGGTCAACGGGCAGTTTTACGACGCCAGCATCTACCGCGCCGATCCTGTGCCTATGGCGCTGGATTCGGGCGTGGTTTACGAAGCGGAGCGCAGCGGCGCTTCCGTGGGCCTGTTCACCGTGGGCAACGCCCTGCAGGTGGGCAACCACTGGTATGGACTGGGGCACTGGGAGACGGACCAGCAGATGGAGGAGGCCAAGAAGGAGCGGGCCAAGGAGGAGGCACAGGCCAAAGCGGCGCAGCGGGCCTCGGCTCAAGAAGAGGACTCGGGCCCACCGGTTCTGCGCCGGCCTGGCGAGGAGAAACCGCCGGCTCCCAGTCCGCCACCGAGCACGCCGCCAGCGCAGAAGCCGGCGCAGCAAACGGCTAAAGCGGCTCCACCTCCTCCCGCTCCAAGCAGCGGTCCCGACGAATACGATCCCAACCGGCCCATCCTGCGGCGCGGGGCTCCTGCCGCCATGTCGAAGGAGGAGTCGTCCTGGCCGGCCGAGGAGACCCCCGGCGGTCCAGCCGCAGCCAAGCCGGCGGGCAAGAGCGGGCTGGTGGTGCCGAAGATCGAGGAGATGCCGGCCATCTCCGATGCCGCCGGGCCTGAGCTCCGGTCCTATACTTTCAGCCTTAAGCCGGAGGAGCGCGACGCCGATTACAAGAAGATGCTGGCCTACGCGCAGGAGGCCGTAAGCAAGTATGAGCGAGTGCGGCACACCGACTTGGCCTCGGCCCAGGTGGGTGAACCCGATTTCCACGTCTTCGATGTGGACTTGAGCAACGAGCCGGTGTTTGTGCTGAGCGCGCCGGCCACGGCGAACTTCGGGGCCAAGCGGACGCGGACGGCCAAGACGCGCACCGCCCGCCGGAGCGCGCAGCTGAATGAGCCAGTGCCCGGCAAGCAGGAGCAGGCTTACGTAACCGTGGTAGGCAAGGTTGACCTCTATGGCGAGGTCAAGCTGATCTTTTCTTCGGTGACCGACAGCACGCACCTGGACGAAATTCCACGCCTGCAGCTGATTGACGCGGTGGATGTGGATGGCGACCGGCGCGCCGAATTACTATTCAAGGAGACCACCGATTCCGGCACCGGCTACATCATTTACCGCGTTTATCCGGACCAGCTGATGCAGTTGTTCGACAGCCAGGGGCCGGAAGATTGAGGTAATTGACGAATGACGATTGAAGAATGACGATTGGAAAGCAAAACCCACCACGAATGAAGATTGAAGATTTTCGATGGATGATTGAAAAACCGTCACCGCCAGGTGCTGAGGCCAGGGTTCTAAAATCGTCCTTCTTCAATCATCAATTCCCTCTGTGACTCCGTGCCTCTGTGGTGGGTTCTGGTTTTCAATCGTCAATCTTCAATCATCAATCTTCAATTAAACAAGTTTTTTGCCCAGCAACTGATTGACCACCTGCGGGTTGGCCTGGCCCTTGGTGGCGCGCATGACCTGGCCGACAAAGAAGGCTTTTACCGTGGTTTTGCCGGCGCGGTACTGCTCCACCTGTTTGGGGTTTGAGGCCATTACTTCGTCAATGATTTTTTCGATGGCGGCTGTGTCCGTGATCTGCTGCGGCTTTTCCTTTTCGTAAATGGCGGGGAAGTCCTGGCCGCGCTCAAAGGCCAGGTCGTAGAGGTCCTTCAGCATTTTGCCGGAGATGGCGCCCGATTCCACCAGGTCAGCGGAGAAGGCAATGCCCTTCATGGAAATGGGCGACTGCTCGATTTCCAGTCCCCTGGCTTTGAGCCGGCCCATGAGCTCGCTCTGTACCAGATTGGCCACGCGCTTGGGATTTTTAGCGGCGCGCGCGGCCTCTTCGAACTGGTCGGCCAGCGCGCGGGTGGCGGTGAGCACACCGGCGTCATACTCGGTAATGCCGTATTCGCTGACCATACGCGCTCGCCGCGCCTCCGGCAGTTCGGGAAGCTGGCGGCGAATCTCCGTCTGCCAGTTCGCGTCCACCACCAGCGGCAGCAGGTCAGGCTCGGGGAAGTAGCGGTAATCGTGCGCGTGCTCCTTGGAGCGCATGCCGTAGGTCCTGCCCTCGGCGGCGTTGAACAGGCGCGTCTCCTGCTCCACCCGGCCGCCGGACTCGATCAGCTCCACTTGGCGCTCGATCTCGTACTCCAGCGCCTGTTTAATAAAACGAAACGAGTTGACGTTTTTGACCTCGGTCTTGGTGCCGAACTGCTGCTGGCCGCGGGGGCGCACGCTGACGTTGGCGTCGCAGCGCAAGGAGCCTTCTTCCATGTTGCAGTCGCTGACGCCGGTGTAGAGGATGATCTCCTTCAGGCGGGTCAGGTAGTCGAACGCTTCAGCGGGGGTGGCGATATCGGGCTCGCTGACAATTTCGATCAGGGGCACACCACAGCGGTTCAGGTCGAGATAAGTGTTGTCGGCGGAATCGGCGAAACCTTCGTGCAGGCTTTTGCCGGCGTCTTCCTCGAGGTGGACGCGAGTGATGCCGATCTTCTTGCGCCCGCCGTTGCTCGGGATCTCGATGTAGCCGTGTTCAGCCAGCGGTTTGTCGTACTGGGAAATCTGGTAGCCCTTGGGCAGGTCGGGGTAGAAGTAGTTCTTGCGGGCGAAGATGGAGCGCTCGTTGATGCGGCAGTTCAGCGCCATGGCGGCCAGAGTGGCGTATTCGACAGCCTTGCGGTTGAGCACGGGAAGAGCGCCCGGCCAGCCCAGGCAGACGGGGCAGACGTTGGTATTGGGAGGATCGCCAAAGCGGGTGGAGCAGGAGCAGAAGATTTTGGTGGCGGTGAGCAGCTGCACGTGCACTTCGAGGCCGATGACGGGCTCGTAGCGGGAGAGGGCGCGCAGGCTGGTTTCCGGGGTGGTGGCCATGAAAGGAAATTATAGCTGGGTAGCTGGTAGCTAGTAGCTGGTAGTTGGTGGTGCGTAAGTTTGGAGCTCCACCAATGAGTGGCGGCCAGCCCTGTTTCACCAATCTCTTTCGAACACGGGTTCCCCAGCACAAAATGTTCGTGCCGCCCCTACGGGGGCTCCGCCACATTTTGCGCGCCGTTTCCCAGGGCTGACGCCCTGGGCTAAGAGCTGTTTCGCCCTGCGGGCTGGAGTCGTGGTGAGTTAGAAAGAAAGTAAAGTAGCTTGGTAGCTAGCAGCTGGTTCTCGGTCTTTGCCAGGAAATACACACCAACTAACTACCAGCTACCAAATACTAGCTAAACCCTTCAGCTGAGCACGAGGTAAGCCTAGCGGCCGTGGCGGGCGCCGGAGGCGGGTTTCTTCACCTGCACCTCGAAGCTCACCGGCAAATTGCGCGGCGGATAGCAGGCGCGATCATCGCAGGCCTGGTAACGGAGCTGGCCGCGCACCTTGTACTTGCCGGGCAGGACGGTGTGCAGAGGATGCACGGTGACCTTAAGTGCGAAGTCGCCGCTGTAGACATTCAGCTTTTCGTCGGGCGCGAAGGAAAAGGTCAGATCGCGGCCAGTGGGATAATCCACCTTGCCAATGGCGATGTCGGTGAGCGCATCCACTTTTAGAACAGTAGGGATCAGGTAGGGTGAATTGGGGTGATTGGAGTTGATGTGGAAGCCCTGCCGAACGCGGAAGTCCAGCTCGACGGTCCCCGGCTTGCCGCGGACCACGGGTGTGACGCCGGCAGGCGCCATTTCCACCGAAGGCCCGCCCGGCTGGGCTACGGCTACCGCCGCAGTCACCAGTACCAGGAATATCGCTTCAGTCAGCCTTTTCATTTGCCATCCAATGAGCACTCAGCATCCAGCACTCAGCATTCAGCCGCTGGAACAGATTGCTGCTCCGCTGGCTGAATGCTGATAGCTGAAAGCTGACAGCTACTTTTGCGCTACGCTGCTGCCGCGGCTGAGCGCTTCCTTAATCCAGTCTTCAATGTCACTGCGGCTGCGCAATCCGAAGACGCGCGCCACCACTTTGCCGTCGCGATCAATGTAGAAGCTGGTGGGCAGGTACTCCACCCCGCCATACTCGTCGCCCACGGACTCTTTGCCCAGCAGGACGGGATAATTCACACCCATATCCTGGGAGAACTTGGCAATTTTGTCTTTGCCGGCGTCGTCCATGGCCACGCCCAGCACTTCCAGGCCCTGCGGCCCATACTGCTTCTGCAGCTCCACGAACCAGGGCATTTCCAGCCGGCAAGGCGTGCACCAGGTGGCCCAGAAGTTGAGCAGCACGGCCTTACCGCGGAAGTCGGAGAGGCGCACAGTCTTGCCGTCCAGCGACTGCAGGGCGAAATCCGGCGCCGGCGCTCCCGGCTTGGGACCGCCCGTAGCGCTGATCAGGCCCGACTTCTGGCCCTTGCGCACCAGGTACTCGCCGCCGATCAGCATTACAGCGATGGCCGCAATCACCACCACAATGACGGCGGCATTGCGGCGCACCGGCGAAGCGTAAGGCGGGGGGGCGGCTTCCTGCGGGGAAACTTCGCCCTGTGCGCTTGGCTGATTTTGATCTTCCGGCTGATTGAGTTCGTCCGACATGGTTTCTAATTCCTTTGCGCGCCCCGTTTAACTTTCACAATGCGAACCGGTTCAAAAACGACAGGTAACCGGAGAGAATGGTGAAGCGATTCATCACCAGCAGCACGCCCAAGGCGATGAGCAGCACCCCGCTGGCCACCTCCACCGTGTGCAGGTGCCGCCGGAAACGGCCATAGAATTTCAGAAAACGCTCCAGCAGCAGGGAGGTGAGGAGGAAGGGCACCGCCAGACCCATGGAGTAGATGGCCAGCAGGGCGATTCCCTTGATCACCGAATCCTGCGCGGCCGCCAGGCCCAGGATCACCGCCAGGATGGGGCCGACACAGGGCGTCCAGCCAAAGGCGAAGGCGAAGCCGATGACGAAGGCGCCCCAGGGCGTGCTGCCGCCCTTGACGTCGTGCATGCGCTTATCGGCCAACAGGGCGCGAATCTTCAGGATGCCGGTGAGGTGCAGGCCGAACAGGATAATGACCACGCCGGCAATTTCGGCCAGCAGCGACTTGTAGCGCATCATCAGCTGGCCCACTTCGGTGGCCACCGCGCCCAGGGCGATGAAGACGATGCTGAAGCCCAGGATGAACATGAGCGAGCTGCGCATCACCTTGGGCATCAAGCCTTTACCACCGAGGCGCAGCTCTTCCACCCCGACCCCGGAGATCAGCGACACATAACCGGGCACCAGGGGCAACACGCAGGGCGAAAGAAAAGAGACGATTCCAGCCGCAAACGCCGCAATGGGCGATACCGAAGACATTGTGACTATTGTATTTACCCCCGAGGCGCTTGGCTAATGAGGGCCTGGTTGTGTGGGCCCGTTATTAGAGATGCAATCCGGCGGGCGATTGTTACAGTTTTAAGATTCTCTGCCCGAGCCCGGCGCCCTTGGACCAAATGACCCGTTCGCCGAGGGTTTCAATTCGTCAATCGACAATCCTCAATCGTCAATGTTCAGTTGACTATTTCCCGCCTCGTCCGTCTGTTACACTGCTTAGCACCCCGCAAAAGGCCCATTTTGGGCCGAATCTGAGGTAAAAACCATGCGCAAAAGAGTGTTTCTAGGCCCGGCGCTGGCCATGCTGCTGGCGCTGACGGCGCTGGCACAGACGGCCGCCCAGGCGCCCAAATTGCCCCCAGTTCACTTCCAGGATCTGCACCTGGACAATGGGCTGCGAGTGATCCTGGCGCCCGACCATGCCGCGCCGGTGTTTGGCATCTGCGTGACCTACAACGTGGGTTCGCGCGACGAGCGGCCGGGACGCACCGGCTTCGCCCACCTGTTCGAACACATGATGTTTGAAGGCTCGCAGAACGTGGGCAAGGGCGAGCACTTCATCCTGGTGGAGAACAACGGCGGCGGGATGAACGGCACCACCAACGAAGACCGCACCAACTACTTTGAGGTGCTGCCCAAGAACCAGCTCGACCTGGCGCTGTTTTTGGAGGCGGACCGCATGGCGCACCTGGCGGTGAACCAGCCCAACCTGGACAACCAGCGTAACGCGGTGCAGGAAGAGCGGCGGCTGGGGATTGACAACCAGCCGTATGGGAAGTCGTACCTGGAGATTGACAACCTGTCGTACGACAATTTCGCGTACAAGCATTCCACGATCGGGTCCATGCGCGACCTGAACGCGGCCGACCTGAGCGACGTGCAGGACTTCTTCCGCATCTATTACGCGCCCAACAACGCGGTGCTGACGCTGGTGGGAGATTTCGATCCGGCGGTGGCGCTGGAGAAGGTGAAGAAGTATTTTGGCGCGATTCCGCGGCAGCCTGCGCCGCCGGCGCCCGACGTCACGGAAGGGGAACACTACGGGGAGCGGCGCGAGACCATCTACGATCCGCTGGCACGCCTGCCCATGCTGCTGATTTCCTACCATATTCCTGCGGGCAACACGCCGGACAATTACGCGCTGCGGGTGCTGGGCGACATTCTGGGAGAGGGTGAAAGCTCGCGCTTCTACCAGCACCTGGTAAAGGAGCAGCAACTGGCCACGGCGATCGAGGTGCAGGCGGACGCGCGGCGCGGACCCAGCCTGTTTTACGTGATGGCGACGCCGCGGCCGGGAGTGAAGCCGGAGGATCTGGAGCAGGCCATCTACAAGGAGATCGGGGCGGCGGCCAAGGACGGCGTGACGGCGGCGGAAATGGACAAAGCGCGCACCCAGTTCCGGCGGGCGATGATCCAGACGCGGGAGTCGGCACTGCACACCGCCATCCGCATGGGGCAGTACGCGGTGTACTTCAACGATCCCGGACTGATCAACACCATCGTGGACAAATACGACGCCGTGACCGCGGAGCAAGTGAAGGCCGCGGCGCAGAAATACCTGGTGACGACGGAACGCGCTGTGATTACGACCTTGCCCGAAAAACAAGCCGGCGCAGCCGCGGGAGGGAGATAGGGAGCCTGCCATGAAACGCCATCACTTTTTAATTGCCGCAATTTTGAGCGTGCTGAGCCTGGGGCTGATGGCCGGGGCGCAGGAGGGAAGCAAGTCTGTTCCCATTACCAAAGTGGAGCGACTGAACCGCGCGCCGGTAAACAAGCAAGTGCTGCAGGTGACGCTGCCGAGGCCGCAGGAATTCCACCTGCCCAACGGCCTGACCGTACTGGTACTGGAACGGCACGAGCTGCCGACGGTGGACTTCGCGCTGTGGATCAAGTCCGGGGCGCTGGAGGATCCCAAAGATCTGCCCGGGCTGGCGAAGTTTACTGCGGACATGCTGCACGAGGGCACCACGCGGCGCAACAGCGCGCAGCTGGCGTCGGAGATTGACGCCATCGGGGCAAGCATTTCGGCCAGCGCGGCGTTTGGTTCCAGCCACTCGTCGGTGGTGGCTTCGGGCCTAGTGGAAAACACGGACAAGCTGCTGGACCTGATGTCGGATATGGTGCAGAACCCCACCTTCCCGGCAGACGAGCTGGCCAAATATAAGACACGGGAGCTGGCGGACCTGGAACAGGAGCGCGCGGACCCGGACTTTCTGGGGATGGAGCGCTTTCACCGCGTGCTGTACCGGGATTTTCCGGCGGCGGTGATCGCGCCCACACCGGCTTCGGTGAAGGCGGCGACCCCGGAGCAGCTCAAGCAGTTCCATGATCGCTATTACCTGCCCAACAACGCCATCCTGGGCGTGGCCGGAGATGTGCAGGCCAAGCAGGTGATGGCGCTGATCGAAAAGTACTTCGGGGGATGGAAGAAGCAGCCGGTGAGCGCCCCCAAACTGGCGGCGTTGCCTTCGCCGGCGCCATCCAAGGTGTACCTGGTGGACCGGCCGGGCTCGGTGCAAACCGATATCATCGCGGGGAATTTTTCACTGCGACGAGTTGATCCCGATTTTATTCCCCTGCGGGTGATGAACCGCATTCTGGGCGAAGGGCCCACGGGGCGGCTCTTCCTGAACCTGCGGGAGGAGAAGGGATACACCTACGGGGCGTACAGCTACTACACGGCCGATGTCTATCCGGGGACGTTCATTGCGGAAACGCAGGTGCGGAACGCGGTGACCGACGGCTCGCTGCATGAACTGATGGGAGAGCTGAAACGCATTCGCGACGAAGCGGTGAAAGAGAACGACCTGGAGGACGCGCGGCACGCCATCGTGGCCAGCTTTGCCTTGTCGCTGGAGCGCCCGGCCACGCTGCTGACTTACTGGATGACGGCGAAGTACTACGGCCTGCCGGAAGACTACTGGGATCGCTATCCGGCGGAGGTGGCCAAGGTAACGCCGGAAGTGGTGCAGCGGGTGGCGCGCAAGTACGTTGATCTGGACCACCTGCAGGTAGTGTGCGTGGGCGACGGCAAGCAGATCAAAGAGGTGCTTAGCAAATACGGAACGGTGCAAGTGTACGACACGAACGGGAATCCGGTGGCGGCGGGCGGAAACTGAGATTGAGTAATTGGGGAATCGGGTAATTGTGTAATTGAAAACCTCGCAAACTCTTTCGCCAGGGATTCACGCGGATGAACGCGGATTGAATGTGTACTGAAGAAGTCGGGCAATGGGGACCAAAGGCTGTGTCAGCCAGTAATCGCGTGGATGCAGGCGGTTCTAAAACTCCGGAGCATCCTGCAGCAGTTGCGGATGGGCTTGGGCCAGCCATTCCTTCACCGCCCTGCACAATTGGCGGGCTATGACGAGAGCCTCTTTGGCCTCCTGGTCGGAGGTAGAGCCCTCCTGCTCGTAGGCGTTGAGATTTCGTTTCTTGCGCAGCCGATCCAGAGGAGTGACGATTCTGGGCACGGCGCCGATGGTAAAACGCAGGGACTCTATGGCGTAGTAATGGTCTCGCGGGCGAAATCCAGCAGCGGCCAGCGCGGCGGTTGCTGCCTGCAGGGCAGCATTGTAGGCGATGTTCAATTTCCAGTCGGCGCTCAAACCGGCAATTTCTGACTGCTTCAGGTCGCGATCGGCAATGCGCAGCAGTCGCGTAATTTCATCGGCGCTGGTCTGGTGCGCCTCGATCCATCCCCGTGCTTGCCAGTCTTGTAAGCTCATCTTGTGTTCCCAGGATAAGAACCTTCGGACCTTGCATTACGCTGCTAAGGAAGTGGTGTTTTTGGCCTAGCTTGGCGGCAAACTCCTCCACGGAATAGACAGCGGGGTTGATTTCCCGTCCCAGTTCCTGCTGGGCAGGCGAAAGGGCCTCCGCAATCTGGGAAAAAGACACGTTGCCAATAATAAGCAAATCTATGTCGCTTCTGCCCCGAATTTCGCCACTGGCAAAGGAGCCATAGAGGAAGGCGACCCGGATATCGGTTTGCAATGGGAGCAGGGCGCGGTGAATGATGTCGCCGGCCCCCACCGTTTTCACCATCAACCGCTGGAGTTCGGGGAAAAGTGGATGGCTCGCGTCCGCCTGATAATAAGTATGGGGTCCGCGGGTCGTCCTGCGCAGCAGTCTGAGCTGGGTCAACCATTCGAGTTCGCGTTGGACCGTGCCCGGAGAGGCTGCAATTCGTCGCGCGATCTCGCGCAGGTAGTAGGTCTCGTCTGGATGGGTGAGCAGCAGGCCAAGAATCTGGCTGCGGATCTTGCCAAAGAGTTCAAATGATACGCTGCCCGGCATTGTACTCATTATGAGTACAAGTGTACCCTATTTGAGTACTCTTGTAAACCCAATTTGACTCTGCGTTTATCCGCAACTTCTTTCGCCGGGGACGCAACGATTGCTCAAACGACATCCGTGTTCATCCGCGAGAAGCCGCGGCAAAAGAAGTTGTGCTGAGAACTCCCTGGAGCAATTAAGGAGAAAGCCAACACTGGAGGGGTCCCTCGACTC
>JBLMXE010000337.1:0-6087 GCA_050257615.1 Chlamydiota bacterium
AGCGCCTCTACATTTACGACGGCGCTAACCTCGCCAACTACGCTTACTTCAGCCCGGAGCAGGCGCGGCAGGACATCAGCTACGGCACCGCGTCCAATCCCAAGGTCTGGGTGATGCAGGAATTCAAAAACTCGGAGGCTAATCACCTGGGCATTGCCCTGCCCAAGGGCCGCCTGCGGTTCTACCGGCGCGATACTGACGGCCACCTGGAATTCGTGGGCGAGAACACCATTGACCACACGCCCAAGGACGAAACCGTGCGCGTCTATACCGGCAATGCCTTCGACGTGGTGGGCGAGCGCCGCCGCACCAGCATCCGCGTGGATTCCGGCCAGAAGTGGATTGAGGAGTCCTTCGAAATCAAGGTTCGCAACCACAAGAAGGAACCTGTTAACGTGCGCGTAGTCGAGCACCTGTATCGCTGGACGAACTGGAAACTGCTGCAGCAGTCGCACCAGTATCGCAAGACAGACGCCCAGACCATCGAGTTTCCGGTTACGGTTGCCCCCAATGGCGAGCAGGTGGTGACCTATCTGGTGCACTACTCGTGGTAGAGGTCATCGCCCGCTTCGAACCAAGGAGCGAGTCGCACGAACCGCCAGAGGAATGGGAGCTTGCCGTGAGCAGTTGCGGCCTGCTGTTTTTACCGCATCATCTTGGTTCCACGAGACTTAGGACCGAGGGCCAAACCGTGATTGTTGTCACTGCATTCTGTTTGGGAGTAGAGTAGGCTGAAATTGGGCCGATAGGCGATCCCCTGGCCTTGGGGGTGCATATGGGCACGCTCTTCCACGCTTTCGACGATCTGCTGACCTTCGGAACGGTCATCATCCTCGCTATGATCGTCGGCGGAGCCCTGGTTATCCTGACCATGATTGCCGACAGCGTGTGGCTGCTACGCGCCGCCCATCAGCAACACGAAGAAAACCCTCAGCCGGGCTGGCTGGCGGGGTTCCGGCATCGCCCGCACGGCGAAAGCCAGCTGAAAAAGTCTGCGTAGAAGCGACCAGTAGTTGGTAGCCGGCAAAACCGACCTCGCTTATCACGCCCGTATCACATCAGCACGCAATAGAGTTCCCAGCAGGTCTCGCCATTGCGCTCGCTGGTGGTGAAGCTGAATTCGGCCTGCGTGGCGTGGAGCACGGACGCAATCTCCTTCCATAGACCAACGGCCAGCGGGCACTTGCCGTTTATGGCGTCGCGCAGGGTGGGCAGAGGCAGGCCGGTCATGCTCGCCAGGTCACCGACCGAAAGGGTGCGGTTGGCCAGCAGTTCGCGCCACAGCTGTGCGGTAGCGGGGTGTAGGTAGGCTTGGGCGACGGGAGAACTGGCAGGGGGCAGCTTGGCCATAACAATATGGTTTCGCGCCCGGCAGTGCGCGGTCAACGTTACCAGCGGACAGGCGCAGCACTCGCAGCCGTTCAGTGGAAGGTGAACTTCAGCCGCCCGCCGTACATGCGAGGATAGCCGAAGTGGGTGCCGGAAAAAGGATTGCCGAAGTTATAGACGAAGGCGCGGCCGGCCAGATTCTGCACATCAAGCTCGGCGGCCACGATCACCCGCTCGCGGCGCAGCACCTCCATTCCTCCCGCCCAGCCGAACACATACCAGGGCTTGACCCGTTGCGTGGACAAGTTGACCAGATTAGCGCCGGGCAGCGTGCTTAGGCGCGCCAGTTCTTCTTCTGGAACTTCAATGGGCACCCCGCTTTCGTACCGCCCGTTGAAGGAAGACCACAAGCCCCGCCGGTGCGCCGTGTAGATGACGGCAAAGGCGCCCACGTTGCGCTGGTCGTGGTCTGGGGTGAATTGGGTGCCGGGGCCGATCTCGATGAAGTCAGAGGTCAAGAAGAGGCCGCCATTGAGCGGGCCGAATTCGGTGACCCGGCTATTGGTGTAGCTCAGGTAGCCGGACCAGCCGTGGCGCTCGGGCACATCCAGGCGGATGTCCAAGCCCTTGGCGCGCGCCGAAGCCACACTGTTGGGAAAAATAACGGTGGTGCTGAAGAAGACGTTGGGATCGTCAATGTTGCGGAAATCGCGCCACCAGTAGGCCAGGTTGAGGCGCAGGGTCTTGGGCAGTTGCTGGGAGAGCCCCACTTCGTAGGCGGAGGAAGTTTCCGGAGCGATGTCGGAACCGCCGCCGCTTGAGCCTGTGGCAAAAGGCGAGAGCCTGCGTGCCTGGGGCGAGCTGGCCAGCAGCAGATTCTCCACCTGCGGCGGCATATACAAGCGGTTGAAGGAGGCGCGCACGGCGGTGCGAGTCTGCGAAATGTAATACACCCCGCCGATCCGAGGGCTGGCCTGCTGCGCGGGAACCAGCAAGTGGGTGTGCTCATAGCGCAGGCCGGCACTGATGGTCAGATTGCGCAGGGGAGAAAAATCATCCTGCACATAGGCGGAAGCAGCGCCGCGCACCACGCCTCCCTGAAAGACAAACGGATTCGCTGGCGTGAAGGCCATGGCCGCCGGTGTCAGCTGCGCCTCCTCGGCAGCCTGCGAATCGGTGACGCCAAAAGTGAAGAATTCATCCGCCGCAACGCGCGAGCCTTCCGCCCCCAGCTTGAGGGTGTGTCCGTGGAACACGCGGGTCAGGCTGGCAATTCCTCCTATGCGCGAGTGGTGCCGGTTCTGCGCGGCAAACAGCGGCGTGTCCTGTGGGCTGGGTAGAAGTTTGGCCTGATAGTAGTGCCGATACAACGCAAAATTGGTGAGGGTGTTGGCTGACCAAGTGTGCTGCCAGGAAAGCGACTGGTGGTTATCGCGCAGCTCTTGCTTCTGCCGCTGGCCGGCGTGCTGCTGTTCCAAATTGTTGGGCACGTTGAAATCAGTCCCCCCGGCGGAGGCATCGAGCAGCACAATGTCGTTGATGGTGGGGTGCCAGTCGGTTCGCAGCGAAATGGAAAGCCCCGCGCCGTAGTTGTTGAAGTTGCGCGGGTCCACGGGATCGAGAAATCGGTTCGAACGGTTGCCGGCTGCGGCCAAGAAAAATCCCCACTGCCGTCCGCCCCCGGCCAAGGTGGAAGCCAATTGTTCCTTGTGAAAACTTCCCCCACCCAGACTGACGCCGCCGGTCAGCGGGGTGTCAATGCCCGACTTGGGCTGCACCACAATCACCGCGCCGGAGCGGCCGCCAAATTCCGCCGGAATGTTACCGGTAATAACGTCCATGGAGCTGATGGTGTCGGTCTGCAGGGCAGCGGCGTTGAAGGCGTCCATGCGGTCGGGCGTGGGCACACCGTCAATCACGTAGAGTGCGCCGTCATCCACTCCGCGGATATGCATGAGACCATCGTTTTCGGTGGTCCACCCGGGAGTCGTGGCCACCAGCGCCTGAAGCGGATTGCGGGTGGCGACCCCGGAACTGGCCTGGATGGAATTCTGCTCCACCACGCTTTCCGTGCGGGGCACATCCTGGCCAACGATGTCGGGCATGGCGCGTACCGTCACGGATTCTTCGCTTCCCGTTAGTTGCAGTTCGATTTCGACCTGCAAGGGAACGTTGGAGCGAACCGCCAGCTCGCGCACCAAACCTTGAAATCCCTTGGCTTCGACGCGCAGCAGATAAGAACCATAGGGCACATTCTCGAATTCGAAACGCCCCTGATCGTCAGTGACTTCCTGCCGGGAGCTGCCGGTGAGAGGGTTCTCAAGAGCCACCCGGGCACGGGCCACGCGGGCGTTGCTCGGATCGCTGACCGTGCCGGAGATGGTGCCGATTTCAATTTGCGCCTGCCCCAGACTAGCCAGGCACACGACTGCCACGACACTCAACAGCTTGCTTCGCCGGCCCGGGGGAAGGGTGGGCCGGCAAACTCGGTGGGCAGAAATAGACATGAAACCGGCAGTCGCCTCTATGATTATCAGCTACCAGTCTGGCTGAGCAAGGGCAAGGGGTCGAGGAATGATAAAGCGGATTTGCGTGTTTTGCGGTTCCAACGACGGAGCCCGGCCGGAATATCTGGCTGCGGCCCAAAACCTGGGCAGGGCGCTGGCCGAACGAAGCATTGGATTGGTGTATGGAGGCGCCGGCGTGGGCTTGATGGGAGCGGTGGCGGATGCGGTGCTGGCCGCGGGCGGGGAGGTCATTGGCGTCATGCCGCGCAGCCTGGTGGACCGGGAGGTGGCGCATCGCAAGCTGTGCGATCTGCGCGTGGTCGGCTCCATGCACGAGCGCAAGGCGCTGATGGCCGAACTGGCGGACGCCTTCATCGCCCTGCCCGGCGGTCTGGGCACGCTGGAGGAATTTTTCGAAGTGTGGACGTGGGCGCAGCTGGGTGAGCACATGAAGCCCTTGGGCATGCTCAATGTGGCCGGCTACTATGACCCGCTGCTCGCGTTTTTCGACCACCTGGTCAGAGAACGCTTTATCCGTCCGGAGCATCGCGCCATGGTGCTGGTGGAAGAGGAGGCCGGGGCGCTGCTCTCCGGTTTCGCCAGCTACAGCCCTCCCGTGGTCAGCAAGTGGATTGATCGAGCCGCAACCTGATGCGACTATGCGCTTCTCGCGCGGAAGATGGTTTTGGAGCCGGTCAGGAGTCGGGTAGACTGCCCGGGGGTGGGAATGGTCGGCAAAAATATCGTACTGACGCTGGTGGTGGCCGCGGCAACAGCCTACCTTGGCTGGCAGCAAGCGCCCGCAGCCTGGGCGGCGCTGCGTATCTTTGGGCTGTGCGTGGCGAGCGTCGCCTTCGTGCTGTGGACGGTGGCGCGCTTTCACCTGGGCAGTTCTCTGGCCGTGACCGCGCAGGCCAAGCAGCTGGTCACACGCGGGCTCTATTCCAAAATTCGCAATCCTATTTATGTATTTGGGTCGCTCTTCATTGCGGGATACATCCTGCTATTGGGCCGGCCGCGCTGGCTCTTAATCTTCGTCATTGTGATCCCCCTGCAGATCTGGCGAGCACGCAAGGAAGCGCGGGTGCTGGAGGCGAAGTTTGGGCAGGACTACCGGGCCTACCGGGCGGGAACCTGGCTCTGACGACGATCTCTGATTATTCAGCCGCGGGGGATCTGGGAGACCGGCCCGCGCTCCCTCGCAAGGCTCGGGAGGCGCGGGAATATCTGGCGACAGCGACCCAGGGCTCCGCCCTGGGCTTTACTATGCCGTCCCTGTCGGGGCTGACTGGTTGCAGACTAATGACGTTATCGCAATCCCACTTGTCGCTATCGGGGCCGGTGAGTTCGCGACATCCAGACGGACGTTGCGCCTGGAAATGCTGGCAAACCCCACCTCCGCATAGTGGCAGAGCCCACCTCTTAGCTGGCACAATACAAACATAGATGTGAGGAGCCGTTCTCCCGGGGACCTATTGTTTTCCAATCGTCACCTGCTCTATCTGCTGCTGTTCCGCACCTCGCGCAGCATCGCCGCGGGCATGATCACGCTGGCCTTTCCCTACCTGATCCTGAACAAATATCACTACGGCTCGCTGACGCTGGGGCTGCTGTACACAACTGCGGCAGTAGCGACGGCGGTGACCGGGTTGCTGGCGGGATTTCTGGCCGACCTGTGGGGGCGGAAGCGCAGCCTGTGGCTGGTGGCGCTGACACTACCGGTGAGTTCGGCGATCGTGGTGGGCACGCATCACCTGGCGTGGCTGTTCGTGGCGGTCATGCTGGGCGGCTATTCGGCCACGGGCTCGCTGATCGGAGGCGGGGTGGGGGGCGCGGCGCAGCCGGTGCAGACGGCCATCATTGCCAGCCTGGCGAAATCGCACGAACGCACGAGCTATTTTTCCGTGTTCAGTTTTCTGAGCGGAATGTTCGCCGCGGGCGGCAGCCTGGCGGCGCGGCTATTCACCATTCAGCACGTGTTTGCGGCAGCGACGGTAGTGTCAGCCGCCGGACTGCTGTTTCTGTTTCCGCTGCGCCTGCCGGAGCCGGTGGGGGAATTGCGGCGCATGAAGAGCGCCCGCGTGATCGGCCAGTTTTCGCTTACCGGCATGCTCAACGGCTTTTCCCAGGGGCTGATCATGCCCTTCCTGATTCCCTTCTTCGTGCTGGTGTACCACCTGCCCAAGGACCGCATGGCCGTGTACAGTTTCGCCTCGGGAGGGGTGGGAGCGCTGGCGCTGCTGACCGCGCC
>JBLMXE010000338.1:0-9807 GCA_050257615.1 Chlamydiota bacterium
ACGGCGAGCATCGTCGCGAGCGCGACCATGAGTACCGCGGTGATGAGCGCCACGCCGCGCTCACGATGCGAGCGACGACGGTTCATCCGGCCACCTCGATCACGCGGCGGATCACGCCCCAGTCCTCGAGTTCGAGCGTGACCTCGACGGCCGCCGGGCGCATGCGTTCCACGCCCGCAAAGCCCGTGCCGTCCGTGGCCGGCCAGCGGTCGACCCACTCGCGGCTGGCGTTCATGAAGCGGAAGCGCACCGTGCGCACCTGCCCGAGCAGCTTCACGCGCACCGGTTCCATGGCCAGGGTGCGGTCGAGCACCGGCCAGTGGTCGCGCCACAGGCCCTCGCCGTCGAGCCGGTAGCCGACCCGTTGCAGCGTGGGCCGCGGCAGGCCCGCAGTGTTGCTCCAGCCGGAGCGCGTGAACTGAATTCCGTACTCGACGGACTCGGTGGCGAGCACGGCGGGGAGGACCGTCTCGCCGAGCGGCTCACGGATCGGGCGTGGCTCGATCTGGCCGAGGTCCTGCGCGATCGTCTGGATGGCGCGCTGCACGTCTCGCGTGCGCTGGAGCCGCTGTTCGGCGTACTCGCTCTGCCGCTGCAGTTCGGTGTATCCCGACAGCGCGAGCGTGCCGAGGATGGCGAAGATCGCCATCGCCACCAGCAGCTCGAGCAGGGTGAAGCCCCGCTGCAGACTTGCGCTGGCCCGCATCACTCGTCCCCCTTGGGCGGCTGGCGATTGCGGCGTACGCGCTCGGTGAACGACTCGTCACTGTTGTTCGGCGGGCGTTCGGTGCGGTCGCTCGGTTGGTTGTTCGCGCCTTCGTCGCCACCCCCCTCGTCGCCGCCGTCCTGGGCTCCGTCGTCACTCGCCGGCTGACCGTTGGCCCAGGGCAGCGTGCCGCCGCCGACGGCGCCGATGGCCGTGCCGTAGAACCCCGTCACCGTGGCCAACGCCTCGCTGTCCGGCTTATCGGCCGGCCGCACGGAGACGTCCATGCGGCGCAGGCTGTCGACCTCGGTCTGCGTGACCGTCATGGTCCAGCGCCAGCGCTGGCCGGCGAACTCGACGTCGTCCGACGACTCCGCAACGTCCGGCGGGGCCGGCAGCAGCCGCCGTTCCGTGATGACGTTCATCGCGATCCAGTGCGCGAGCGTCTTCTCGCGCAGGTACGTGCCGTTGCGCGCCGTCTGCGTCACGGCCTGGATCACGCCGAGCATGCCGAGCGCCACGATGACGAGCGCGGCCAGCACCTCGATGAGCGTGAAGCCCCGGGTGAGTCGGCGGCGGGCGCGGCGGTCAGCGTCGTCGGACGTCATCGTTGCTCAGGATCTCGAGTTTGCCGTCGATGCTGCCGACGATGGCGCGGACCTCCTGGGTGCCGGCGCGCTCGAGGCGCACCTCGAACGGCACGAGGTCGCCCGAGGCCATGACCACGACCTGCGGCTGCGCACGCTCGCGTTCGGTCGGCGCCGTCCGCGCGGCCAACCGCACCTGGCGCGACTCGAGGCGCAGCGACGCTTCGAGCCCGTCCGGGAGCGTGCGCTCCCTGAGCAGCGGGTCGTCGCTCACGAGGTCCCACTGCTCGACGCGGCCGTCGTAGCGCAGGAAATCGTAACCGCGCGCGTCGATGCGCAGCCCCACGTCGCGTCCCTCCAGCATGGCTTCCTCGCGCGCCTGGGTGAGCACCGCCACGAGGCGCTTGGCCTCCTGGTCCATCTCGTGGTCGCCGCCGAGCACACGGGTCGAGACCACGGCCATGGTGGTGATGATGCCGATGATGACGACGACGACCAGGACCTCGAGCAGCGTGAAGCCCGAGGAGCGGGGTGCGGCGCGCCGGCGCCCCCGATGCCCATTCGGCCAAAGGACAGGGGCTGCTTGGCCTCGATGATGCCCTAAACGTAGCGCCCACCTTCGCTAAGGGCAGGTTCGGGAGGAACAGGCAACTCGGTGATCCGCACGTGCAGATCCTCAGCCACACTGGTTTCTGCTTTGCCCGCTCTCCTGGGCGCCTTGGTTGCGGTCCTTCTCTGCCGATTACGCATGCGAGTTCCTCAAAATGTTCTTCAGCGTGCTCAAAAATTCTTCAATCTCAATGGGCTTAAAGAAGACAGAAATGCCCGCCTGCTCAGCCCGCTCCACCGTTTCGCGGTTAGCGTACCCGGTTAACATTACGCAGGGCACGTCAGGATCGCGGCGGCGAACGCGTTCAAACACCTCAAATCCGGTGTGGTTCTGCTCCAGCGAAAGATCGCACAGAACCAGGTCAAAGCGTTTCCGGGCCAGCACCGCTTCCGCTTCCTGCGAGGAAAGGGCGGGAAACACCCTATATCCCTGTTCCTCCAGCAGAAGGCGATAAGTAAAAAGCACAGAGGCCTCATCTTCCACCACCAACACCTCGGGCTTTTTTCCTTTGGCCATGGGGGTCGGAGGAAGCCTCAGCGAATAATGGGAAACGCCAGCTTGAAGACCGTACCTTTCCCCTGGCGGCTGCGCACCTGGATGCTGCCGCTGTGGTTCTCCACTATACCCTTGACAATCCACAACCCCAGACCGGTTCCTTTTTCGCCCTTGGTGCTGACAAAGGGTTCGAACACTGACTGCAACAGGTCCGGGGGAATGCCGCAACCGGTATCGGCCAGCACGATGTTGATCGAACCATGCACTCCGTCGGAAGCGCGAAGGTGCCGGGTGCGAATCGCCAAGCGTCCGCCTTTGGCCATGCTGTCGCGGGCGTTCACCACCAGGTTGGAGAGCACCTGCCGGAACTGATCAGCAGAGCCCACAATCGGCGGCAGCTTGCCCAGTTTCTTTTCCACGTTGATGCTGGCGGTGGAAAGCTGGCGGGCAAAAAGGGTCAGCGTATCCTCGACCACGCCGTTGAGGTCAAAGGGGCCTACCTGGTCGGTGTTGCGATACAGACCCAGCATCTGGCGCACGATGCGCGTGACCCGCTCGGTCTCACTTTTTAGAATGTCGTACACCGGCTGGGCGGGCGGTTTGAGTTTGCCAGGCAGGAGATAAATGGCGTTTTTAATAGCTTCCAGCGGGTTATTGATCTCGTGCGCGATAGTGCCCGCCAGCCGCCCCGTGGCCGCGAACTTCTCAATTTCCAACATGCGCCGTTCCAGCTGCAGCTGTTCGAGCTTTTTCCAAGCGGTGAGGTCGCGCAAGACGGTAACGGTATAGGCCACTTGGCCTCGGGTGTCGTAGATCTTGCCTGAGCGCGCCGCGTACTCGATCTCGCTGTTGGAAGCGGCGTTGTGCAGGCGCAGCGGTTTGTTCTGCTTGTCGGCAAAAGAAAAGGTGAAGGCGGTCAGATAAGCATCGAGCCGGGCCTGGTTACGGACAACCGCCGGATGACGAGCCGTCTCGCCTATACCGAACAGTTCTTTAGCCAGGGGGTCGAGCAGCACGACCTTAGCCGCGCCGTCGGCTACCACAATGGGGTCGCCAACGTTCTCGATAACCAGGTTGAGACGATCGCGGTCCTGACGGACAATTTCTTCTGCATCGCGCAGCTTCTGCAGGTTGGCGCGCACTTCCTGGTCGGCGCGCCGCAGGTCGGTAACGTCGCGCATCACCGTCACCATGCCGCTGCGCGCGCCCTCGCCGCTGAAAGTGGGGGCGCAGACGGCTTCGAACAACACCTCCTCGCCCTCCATCACATCCACCAGAGTCAAATCACGGTGGCTCTCCACCCCGCTCACTGCCATGGAGGAAAGCGCCGCCGAGAAATAAAGGTTGTTGAGCTCCACCGCGCGCGCGCCGCCTTCGCTGACTCCTTCCGGCATGCGGAAAAACCGTTCCGCCGCCTTGTTCAGCATGATGACCCGGTGATGATTGTCGGTGAGGATCACCGGGTCAGCCATGCTCTGCATCACGGTATGCATTTGCGCGATGGTGACATCCATTTCGCGCACACGGTTGTAATAGTGCTCCACCTTGAACAGGCGGCTGAGGTAGCGATTGGCGGTTTCAATCAGGTTGCGCAACTGATGCAGCTCGCCCTGCTGAGCGTGGCGGCCAACCTGCACCACGACCATGGCGGCATAGGCTCGCATGCCGCAGGAGACGCATACCTGGTCCTGCAGCGCGAGCTTGTGCGGCGAATGGAAATTCTGTACAGCCAGACAGTCCTGGCGGCGCTCGCGCTCCGCTTCCCAACACCGGTTATGATTGCGGTAGAGCAGAGGATGACAATAAAGCGGCTGGCGGTCCAGGCTGGAAGGCGGCAGGATAGCCGGCTTCAATTTGTGCAGGACGGAAATGAAGGGATTGTCACCCGCCCACAAGGAGCTATGGAACTTCTGCAGCTGGTTCCGCTGGTACTTCAGGGCAGCCACGGGCCGCACTGCGCCGCTTTCCAGGTCCACCCCCAGGACCAGCGCCCGCGGGAATCCCAATGCAACCACCTCTTCCAGCAGGAGGGGGAAAATTTCTTCGGAGCGTTCCGCGGCGAGAAGGCGAAGGGCAGTAGAATCGCGAGCCGTCTTGCGCCTTTCGGCAAAGCTCCCCGCACCCTGCGGTTCTTGACGTAGAAGAGGCGTAGCCATGGGATCGGGTCCCTGGTGAGGGCTTCAGCTAACGGCGAGCGCCCGTCCGCGGCACACGGGCCACACGGCGGGTAGTTTCCACCACCTCCGTGCGGGATTCAGCCAGCTGCGGCCGAGCTACCAGTCCGCTCAAACCGACTGCATCGGCATATTTCAGATACGTGTCAATCGAAGCCACCACTACACGCGCTTCAACGGTAATCAGGTCTATGCCTACCAGGGAAATGCGCACCCAGGCGTCTATGACAATACCTTTGTCCAGTACCCGGTCGAGTACGTCAATCAGACTTGAACCGCCAGAGACGCGTTCTACCGCCATGAAGAATCCCTCCTCTTCCCCGTCTAACGCGTGCGTTTGGCCTTACGCCGCGCGCGGGGAGCAACTCTCCGCGAAACGCGCGGCAAAACCGGCGCAGGCGCTGGCGCCGTCAGGTGGGGATCATACTTCCACCAGTTCAAGCCAATTTGCTCGGCCTTGTCCACGGAACATACCAGCAGCCGGATGCGGATAGTTAGCAATTCCACGTTGGCCAGGGAAATGCGCACATCACCCGCAATGACCAGGCCCTTGTCCAGGACGCGATCCAGGATATCGATCAGATTCGTGGTTCCGGAGACAGCTGGCACACGTTCCATAGGTCGGATAGACGCAAGTACTTTGCACCCCTGCAAGTACTTGCGACGGTGGGTCGAACCCGCATCCTAAAGCGGCTTGCGCCCCCTGTCAAATATTGTCCGGCGACACTCTCTGACCGGAGTAATCTGCAGCTGGGAACCTAAGTACTGGCGGGACGCAGCCCTTCGCCAACAAGAAAGACACCGGCCCCAACACACGAAGCACTACGTTGGATTCACGACGATCGGCGAGAAGTTGCCTGAACTTCGCTATTTCTCCAGCAGATTGCCCAGGGGACCCAGTTCCAGGTTCAAGTCGGCCATGGTGAGTCCAAAATGTCCCGCCAATTCAAGGATTTTGGCCTCTAGCTTCATGAGCGCCACGCCCATGTCTTCCACCTCCTGATCGCTGAGGGAGCCGCCTTCCATGCGGCGGATCGCCTGCCGCTCCAGCAGCCGGCGCAACAACTCGATCAGGCTCAACACCAGCCGGGCCAACCCCTGCTCGATGCTTTCCGGGGAGCAATCAATGCGCTGCGGGCCCCCGTTGGTGCTGGTTTCATCCAGACGCCGCCGCAAGCTGGAGATGGCGGTTTCGATGTCGCTGGGCGAAATCCGTCGTGGCTCGTCCATTAAGACTCCTTAATCGCCTCGCTAAATTCAGCCGGCGGCCAGGGGCCGCTCAGCCGCGTGCCCGGCAACGACTGCCTAAGCTCCTGGGTCGTGCTCCGGAAGGCGGTCACCGCATCACGATGCAGCAAGGCGTAGCACCGCATTCCCTCTCCCGTGGTGCGTTCCCGCCATTCCACTACCAAGTCTCCGGCAGTCTGGCGGAATTTTTCCGCCGCGGCCTCTAATCCGGCCGCCCGCGCCTGCCGCTGCTGGAGGTACTCGCGCCCGGAGGCTGAAGGCCTGTCCTTTGCAGGTTCCGGGCTGCTGATATGGACCTCCATCTGCACCATGTGGCGAAGACGAGACAGCTCCGAGGTGTAGCGGGAAGCGTGCTCCCGCAGGTATTGCAACAACTCTTCCTCATTTTCCACCAGGGTGGGAAAACGAAAGGAGATGAGCCCCGCATGGCAGAACAAAGCCTGCACCACCTGGTGAAAGGCCAACGCGGATTCGAGCGCGGGAATACGAGAGAGATGCTCACGGCTCTCGAAGCGAGAGAAGAAACACCGCAGCCCCGATTCCTGTAATTCCTCCACCCTGGCTCCGCCCACGCCCGCCAAGGGCGTGTCTACACCTGCCCCCGCTTCCATCATGCAGTAGGCAAGCAGGGGCATGATCAATCGCGCCGTGGGCTGGCGGGCATTTCCCTTGGCATGTGCCGCAGCGCCGTTTCTACCGAGGTAAGCACCACATTCAGTCCCAGGTAAATCAGATCCACCCCAGCCAGGGAGATGATCAGGCTGCCATGAATCACGACCCCGGCATTGAGCACGTGGTCGAGGATATCGAGCAGGGAGACTTCATCCTGTTCAGTCAGCGCGGCGGGCAGGTTGCTATCGGCCATGGTCGGTTTGCGCGCCCCCTTTCTCCTGCCGCGACACAAAGGAATAGGGTGGCCAGGGCCCGCTGACTTCCAGGCGCCGCTCCCCCTCCCAGTCGCGGGAGAAGCGCGCCATCAACTGCTGCAGCTTGGTGCGCTGCGAACGCTTCACCAGCAACGAGCCCTGCCACTGCAGACTGCGCTGCCCGCGGCTCACTGCCCCACTGCCGGGTACGGTCTCGACCGCTAACCCGCCCAGGGCGCGCAGCAGCCGCTGCAGTTCAGGGCCCGCATCCCGGCCCGCCTCGACATGCAAGGCGGCGGCTTTGGCTTGCAGGTAATCGCGTCCGGATTTGGCGTCGGTTGCGGCTCGCGGCTGGGCGCGCAGGCTGAATACCTTGACTCCCCACTCCTCGCAGCCGGTGATGCGCTTCAGGTTGCGCGCTAAAAGAGCCTTTTGCTTCTCCACATCGGCAGTCAAAGAGGCCTGGGTACGGAATACAGTGCCAAAGCGCGCGGGAAGGATATCGTGCGAGCGGGCAATGACCGCCACCACCTGCTGATGACGTACACTCACGGCGGCAAGCCATTCCAGGTTTTCCATGTTGCTGGCCAGGTTTTCCGCGAATTCTCGTTTATCAACGCGGCTGGCCCAGCACACCAGGCCGGCGCAGGGCATGGCTTCCACGCTGGCGCTGCCGTCAACCCCAGCAACACCCGCAACCATTCCCTTTCCCGCCCGGGTGATGCCGTAGAGGTACAGAACCTGCTTCAAGCTGGTTGCCATAAATCCGCTGTCAGGGTACGCAGACCGCGCTCGCCGGCTATCTCGGCGGAAAAATTCTTCAGCACGTAAACATTCGCAAAGCCGCGCCGGCGCTGCAATCGGGCCAACGTGGCAAGCTGCCACCGTCGCGCCCGCCGACACCGGTGACAGTTTCCCACATCCTCGGCGAACAGAACACGGTTGACCAGCAGGGGACCGGCCGGCAATCCCAGTTCTGCCAGACGCTTGCGCAAGCGGTCCGTCTCGCGGTCCGGGAGCGACTCGGGGAGCATCACCGTCCACACCCGGGCGCGTTGCCTGTCTTTGAGGAGAGCCGCCAGTTCGCGGATGCGCTGGCCAAAGGCAGCAATTTCCACCGCCATATCTTGGGCGAGGGCTAGTGTACGGTGCGCGGCCAGTGTTTTCAACAGCAGGCGCGACCATAGCTGCATGCGCTCGGGCATGCGCAGGAGTTCGAGCGCATGGCCGGTGGGCGCCATGTCAATGACCACTCTTTGCGAACCCGTGGCCAGCAGGTCCAGGATGCGAAAGATGGCGAATACCTCGTCCACACCTGGCGGAACTATATCGAGCAGCGTGGCAAACAGGCGGCGCTCAAAAGAGAGCTCCACGTGTATGCCGCCACGATCGGCAGAGAGAGCCTGGTCAATCTTGTCTTTAACGCCGCGGACCCAGGCGGCAAACTCCGTGGCCGAGTCCATCTCCGCGGCCCGAAAGCGGGGGTCATTCAGGACTGGCCGCGGCTGGTTCGCTACTTCCTGCTGGAAGATGTCGTCGAGGGAGGGCGCGGGATCTACCGAACAGATGGTCACCGGTTGCTTGGGACGCACTGCCCGGCTGCGAAATCCCAGCCCGGCAGAAATTGTGGTCTTGCCGACCCCGCCCTTGCCCACGATCAGCGTAAGCCTAGAGTCCAGAGCCGGCCACTCGACGCGGCGGAGGCGAAGTTCGGGCGCAGGTGGCGGTGGAACCTCAGGCATGCTCACACGTTTCCCAAGAAAGACTCGCTGGGCGAAGACATAAAGGCCCTCTGTGCTCAGCACCGGCACGCCTCGGTCTTCCGCCAGAAGCAGTGGACGGCCAGGAAAATGTTGGCGCAGCATGGTGCGGGCCATTCGGGTCGCTGCCCTGCGGCGGCGGCAATTAGGGCAACTTCCGGCCTGCAGCACTGCCCGGTTAAGCACCACGGCGGAAGAATCGACCGGCATGGAAGATGCCCGTAGCGCCTCCATTACCCGCAGCGACTCGTTGAGGGCAAACTTCTCAGGCGTTGTGACCAGGAAAATCCGGGCATCAAGGCTGATCGCCCGGCGCACCGATTCCACAATGGCCCGCCAGTCTCGCAGGAAGCGTTGCGGAGGGCTCTCAACCTTGCCTCCGAAATGGGCGGCCAGAATCTGGTCGCGGCTGCCGGCTATCTCCAGAAAATCCAGAAAGCGGGCAAACATCTCGGGTAATTGCAGCAGGCGCAGGGTGTGGCCGAACGGCGCAGTGTCGAGCACGATGTGGTCGTAGCGGCCGGAGGAGATGGCCCGCTCCACCGCCAGAAGGGCCGAAATTTCCGCCAGGCCGGGCAAAGCCGTATCGAGCAGGGGCTCGATCTCCTGGGGGGTGAAGATGGTGCCCTGGTCCAGGGTGGAGAGGAGCGCGTCCTTGTATTTGCCAACAAAGTTGCGGAATTCCAATTCCGCATTCACCTGCCACAAGTGAAGCGGGCGGCGGCCGGGCAGCGGCACGGCCTTAGGGCGGTCGCCAAGGCGGGTTTCAAACAGGTCAGCAAGAGAATGCGCCGGATCGCTGGAAATCAGCAGCACCCGGCCTTTTTTTTGTCGGGCGGTCAGGAGAGCGTAGGCAGAGGACAGGGTAGTTTTCCCCACACCTCCCTTGCCGACGAAAAGGCAAAACTCGGGCACGCCGGTATTTTAGCCATGGATGCCGGTTATGGGGGATTTGCACAGTGGGCAAGCGCGGCCTGCCAAGGTACACTGCTTGTAAATCCAGAGGGGTTGCAAGGCTTTCGGCCATGCCCCAGGCCCTTATCAATTTCCGGTGAAGAAGCGGAAACCAACTCCTCCCAAGGCCCAGGGCCCGCGCCTGAAACCGCTGCCACCCAATGCTCCCTCGGCGCGGGACGAGGGTCCGCGTCTGCTTCCCCTCACGCCCGGCAAAGACCAGACCGGCATGGAGCACTTCCTGCGCCTGGCCGACGTGGCCCTTGGGCGCAAGAAGCGCGATCGCGACCGCCTGCCCTAACTCACTGCACAGTCAGTTGCACCGTGGTTGAGCTTTCCTGCGATCCTGAAGTGGCGTGCACCAGCACGGTGTAGGTGCCGGCGGAGGTGGCTCCATTGCTGGGAGT
>JBLMXE010000339.1:0-5788 GCA_050257615.1 Chlamydiota bacterium
TGGGGCCGGGACGTATCCCCCAGCAACATCAACAATGCCATCAACAACTACAACAACACGGTGGGCGGAACGCTGCTGCCCGCCGGTCAAGCCCTGGTCAGCGCCGGCTTGTTCAGCGCCGACCAGCTACGACAATTGGGAGGGGTGGCCGATTACCTGGCCCTGGCTCCCTCCAACCAGATGGCCATGAGCTGGGCGCATGGCTTTGACTTCAAGTTCGGCTGGCCCATCCAACTGAAAGAGCGACTGACACTGGAACCCTCGGTAGGGTTCTACAACCTGTTCAACTTCGCCAACTTCAACGGCGCTTCCAACTTCATGCTGAACACCCTGGGCACCTGCAGCAGCAAGCCAACTACGGCAGAGGAGTGCACCGGGGCGGCAGGGTCGCCCACGGGCACGTCTCTGAGCGACGTGGCCACGGTTAACTCCCTGCGGGTGGGCGTGGGAAGCGGCGCCAACACCACAGGGGCCCCGCGGCAGATCGAGTGGGGCTTGAAGCTGACGTTCTAATATTGGGTCCTAAGGCGAGCCGCGATTGGCGCGATTGGCGGCTCGCCTTTTTCCATCAGCCGTCTTTACAATCAGGGCATTTTTTAGCATTTACGGGAAATCTGCGGTTGCCGGTTTGGAGCCCTCCCTCCCCTGCCCGGCATGCATCTGGGCCGCTAAAAATGCGGGTTTCAGCCCGCTTAGTGCCCTGCACCCTTCCCTCCGGTCACTATGAGAAGTGACCGCAGTCACAGCTACCCTCCCAATACGGAACTATATCTGAAGCGATTCGCGGGGCGTGTTATATGCGAATTCGTGCGTCCAGGAATAGTGTCTCCTCCGCAACGACGCTCATATTACTGGAGGTTTTTCCATGAGAAAGTTTTTATGTGCTTTGGGGCTATTTTCTATCTTCATCCTGATTACGCCGCTGGCGATGCCACAATCGCTAGTATCTGGTGACATCTCCGGTACGGTTTCCGATCCCAGCGGAGCGGTGGTCAAGGATGCAATCGTTAATCTCAAGAGCCTGGATACAGGCGCAGCCCAAACGACCGCTACCAGCGACACCGGCCTGTATCGCTTCTCTCTGCTGAGGCCCGGCCGCTACAGCGTAAAGGTCACGCAGCAGGGATTCCAGGCAGCGGAACGCCAGGTGAGCGTCAACGTCGGGCAAATCACCACAGCCAACTTTGTTCTGCAAGTAGGCAAGGCCACGGAGATTGTCGAGGTCACGGGCGCCCTGCCGATAGTGAATACGGAGAGTGCCGCCACCGCCACTGCCTACGATGCACGCGCAGTGACCGATCTGCCCAATCCCGGTGGTGACCTGTCGAATATCGCCCAGATGGCGCCGGGCGTCACCATGAATACTTCGTCAGGTTACGGCAACTTCACCGCCAATGGCATGCCGGCTACTGCGAACCTGTTCACGGTGAACGGCGAAAACAATATGGATCCGTATTTCAACATCAACAATACGGGTGCGACCAACTTGACGCTGGGGTTGAACGAGATTCAGGAAGCCACAGTAGTCACCAACGCCTATGGCGGCCAGTATGGGCAGCTAGCAGGCGCCCAGGTGAACTACATTACCAAGGCAGGCACCAACGCCTTCCACGGCAGCGCCAAGTACCTGTGGAACGGTCGCATCATGAACGCGAACGACTGGTTTGCCAATAACCAGGGCAGCTCGCGCCCGTTCGCCAATAACAACCAGTGGGGAGCCGATTTTGGCGGCCCGATCAAGAAGGACAAGACCTTCTTCTACGTCAATACCGAGGGCATCCGCTACGTGCTGCCCACGGTACAGAACACCTACATTCCCTCGCCACAGCTTACCAGCGCAGTGCTGGCCAACATCGCCACCACTCAGCCGAACTCGTTGCCGCTATATCAGAAGCTCTTCGACCTGTGGGGCAAGCCCAACACACCGGGAGCCGAAAACGCGGTTCCGGTTGGAGGCAGCTGCGGCGACCTGATAGGCCGCTTCGGATTCACGGAGAGCTCAGCCTGCGCGCTGAACTTCTCCGCCACTCCGAACTCCATGTCTAATGAGTGGATCATCAGCGGGCGGTTGGACCACAACTTCAGCGACAATGACAGAGTGTTCTTCCGCTTCCGCCGGGATAACGGCCTGCAGCCCAGTTACACCGACCCGGTTCAGTCGGACTTCAATGCCACCAGCGAGCAACCCTCCTACGACGGCCAGACGCAATGGAACCATATTTTCAGCGGCAACATGACCAACCAGTTTATCGCGGCAGGTACTTATTACTCCGCGATCTTCAAGCAGGATCAGGCGAAGGTAAACGCACTGTTCCCCTACACTATCTTTTGGCAAGGTGAGATCTTTACCCAGATCGCCAATCCCACCTACCTGCCCGGTTCTATCTTCGACACCTACGGCTTTCCCCAGGGCCGCAACGTCACTCAGTACCAACTGATTGATGACCTATCGATCGTGCACAACAACCATACCCTGAAGTTCGGGGGCAATTTCTACCGCTACGATATGACGGACTATACCGCCAGCGGGATGTACACGCATCCCCGTGTTTACTTTACATCTCTTTCCGATTTTGCTGACGGCGTAGCCTACCGTTTCGTCAAGCGTTTCCCCACGCGCGAGTCTTTCCCCGTAGCCAACTACGGTTTAGGCCTGTATGGGCAAGATGAATGGAAGGTCACGAAAGATCTGAAGCTGACCTTCGCACTGCGCGCGGAGCATTACTCCAACCCGGTCTGTCAGGTTGACTGCTTCTCGCTCTTTACCGGCCAAGCTCAGACCACGAATCTCGGTTCTGATGTTCCTTACAACCAGATGATCGCTGCCGGACGGCACCAGATTTATCGGAGCACGGACGGGCTGAACCTGGCTCCGCGCTTCGGCTTCGTTTGGTCGCCAATGGGCGATGCTAAAACGGTTATCAGCGGTGGCTTTGGTATTTTCTACAATGCCCTGGCCGCTGGTGTCGCATATGACGACTTCACCAACTTCCCCAACATCGTTAACTCGAACGTTTACAGCACGGACACTGCCGGGCTGTGGGCTGACCCCACGACTGCCGGCTCAGCTTATATTGCCGGGGTTTCAGCCAACGCTATAAAGAGCGGGTTTGCCAACGGCGCCAGCTATAACGACTTGCTGGCATCCACTGGTGGACTCTTCAGGCCGCCGTCCTTCATGAACTTCGACAACAGCATGCACACGCCCCGGTACCAGGAGTGGAGCTTCCAGGTGCAGCGCGAGCTGGGTGCTAATATGTCCTTGACCCTGGCGTATGCGGGCATGCACGGTATCCACATTCCTGTCGCTAACTCCTTCAACGCCTGGGACCCATACGGGCAGGGTGCCGGTTTCCCGTCGACCTTACCGCATAAAAACTTTGCCGGCATCACGCAATACAGTACGGCTGCGGTTGCCAACTCCAACAACCTGACGGCCACGCTGCAGCGCCGCTTCTCGCATGGAATTTCTTTCCAGGCGAACTATACCTGGGGCCATGCTCTGGATGAGATCTCCAACGGCGGCATTGACCCCTATGGTACTGACAGCTTGGCGGGGCAACTGAATCCCGCCAGCCTGCGGGCCAACAACTATGGCAATGCTGACTATGACATCCGCCACAACTTCAGCGGTAACTTCGTGTGGGAGCCTCCGCACAAGTTCGAAAATAAGATTGTGAACGGATTCCTGGGAGGCTGGAACTTCAGTGGAACCGTTTTTGCCCGTTCCGGCTTGCCTTACACGGTTCTCGACTATAACACCTTCTTCCCCAACTACTGGACGGGAGTTATTCCCGGACAGCCGCTGGGGCCAGGAGCTACTTACGGAGCAGCAAGCGGCTGCAGCAATCCGGATAAAGCGTGCTTCGATCCCAACGCTTTCGTGGACACGTATTCAACGCTACCGTTGGCAACTTACCCGACCCAACGGCGCAACCAGTACCGCGGGCCGGGCTTCTTCAATACCAACTTCTCACCCAGCAAGGGCTTCAACTTGACCGAGCAGGTGAAGCTGAGAGTGGGAGCTAACTTCTACAATGTCTTCAACAATGTCAACTTCTATTTGCCTAACATGTATCTGTCATCGAGCGACAACGGTTGGGATCCGGGGGTTGGACACATTCAGTCGACCGTTTCCGTGCCGGCCAGCCCCTACGGTTCGTTCGTAGGCGCCGCCGCATCCGGTCGTATCATTCAGTTGCAGGCCAGAATCACCTTCTAAACCCGTCCTCAGGACGGCTCAACGGCGGCCCCAGATGTTTGGGGCCGCTTTTATTTTTGCGCAACTCTCCCGCGGCTAAAGCCGGGTTTGTGGAATTCGCACGGCACGCCTGAAGGCATGTCCTGATACGAACCGTGCTCAGCGCAGTGCTTGCCGCAGGCGGGCGATCTGGGATTGCTGTTCGGCGCTGGGGTCGGTGAACTCCAGGCCGTAGAAATAGCGGTTGCGGTCGCGAATGGTGGCGGGCACGCGCAGGGGCTCCTCCGACTCGGGCAACTGGAACTCCACTTCCACTTCCCTGCCCACCGGCAGCTGCAGGCCGGCAAACACCAACATGCCGCCTTCGCTCAGCTCGTTGCCGCAGCCTTCTACCAGGAAAGTGCGATTGTAGCCATGCAGGACGAGGCGGATGGGCAGGTCGAGCTTGTGCCGCGGCCAGCGGCGTTTAGGGCGGAATTCCGGGCTGTTCTGCCGGGCGGTATGCATCTGTGCCTCCAAAGCGAATCTGAGGCCCTGGAAGGCCATTTTCGCCGCTGGTAAGGCCCCTAAGACAGATGACGAAAGGGCCTGACCGCCGGGCAGATGATGGTAATCCGGGCGTCGTGCCGAACTCACAGCCCGAGCGCGGGATAGGTGGCGGTGTCGTCCTTACCTCCGCTTCAGAGCCTCGTCCAGGGCGTGCTTTTCGGCGGCAGTGAGGGGACGGGAGTTACCTTTCCCGAGATCGCCCAAGGTGAGCGGGCCGATCGCCACCCGCACCAGACGCAGCACCTCTATTCCCAGCACAGCCAGCAGGCGGCGGATGTGGCGGTTCTTGCCTTCATCCAGAATAATTTCCAGCCAGGAGTTGCGCTGACCGAGGCGAAGTATGTCGGCCCGCTTCGTGCGAAGCCGGTCTCCATCCGCTGCCACTCCCTTTTCTATGGCGCGGAGCAACTCGGCATCGGCGAGGGCGCCAATCTGCACGTGGTAGGTCTTGTCGAGATGAGTCTGCGGCGCCAGGATGCGCGCTGCCCACTCGGAATCGTTGGTCAGCAGCAGCAAGCCTTCGCTGGCTTTGTCGAGGCGGCCCACCGGAGCGAGCCAGGGCAGCCCGGCGGGCAGGCAACCGTAAACCGTGCGGCGGCCCTTTTCGTCGGCGGCGGTCGTGACCAGGCCCCGCGGCTTGTTGAGCATGAGGTAGATGTGGGTGGGCGCAGCGACGGATTGGCCGTCCACCACAATGCGGTCGCGCTCCAGGTTAACCGGCGTTTCCGGATCGCGACGCTGGGCGCCGTTAAGCGTGACCCGGCCGGCGCGGATCAGAGCGAACGCCTGGGAACGCGAGCAATAGCCCAGCTTGCAGAGCGCGCGCGCCAGGCCTACGCGGCGGGAGGAGTCAGCCCGGGTCACGGGGTCATCGTAAATGAAGTGCCGCGATCCTGCGCTCTGCCTTTCCATTCGCCCCCGCGGCCCAGCCAGAATTTGATTGCCGAGTGCACCGTCGCTCCCATGTAGAACAGCGCTGCCACAGGCAGGGTGAGCGCCCACAGCAGATTCAGGCGATAAAAGCGGACCATGGGACAA
>JBLMXE010000340.1:0-3096 GCA_050257615.1 Chlamydiota bacterium
AGGACGCGTTCCTGAAGTCTTACGAGAACCTGGAGCAGTTTCAGGGACAGAGCAAGTTTTATACCTGGCTGGTGCGGATCGCGGTGAATGAGGCGCTGATGAAGTTGCGGCGCCGGCGCCCCGAGCGCATGGTTTCGCTGGACCAGGAAGTGCAGACGGAAGAGGACTCCATGCCCCGCGAAGTCGCGGACTGGAGCCCGAATCCCGAGCAGCTTTACAACCAGGCGGAATTGCGGGACATTTTAGGCAAGACCATTCAGGGTCTGCCGCCCAGCTTTCGCACGGTTTTTGTGCTGCGCGACGTGGAAGGTCTTTCCACCGAGGAGACGGCACAGGCCCTGGACTTGAGTATACCGGCGGTAAAATCGCGGCTGCTGCGGGCTCGCTTGCAGTTGCGGGAACGGTTGAACCGTTACTTTAAGAAGCGCCATGCTGGAGATGGGAAACAGTGACTTGCTCTGAGTTCTTGAAAGAGCTGACCGACTACCTGGATGACGCCCTGGATACACGCACCAGGGCGGAGTTGGAAGAGCATCTGGCTTGGTGCCACAACTGCTACGTCATCTGCGATACCACCAAGAAAACCATCGAGATTTACCGCGACTCCACCCTCTACGAACTGCCTGACGATCTGCGCACCCGGCTGCGTTCCGCCATCATGCAGAAGTGTTCGCAGAAGAAGGTCGGCTCGCAGGACGTGTAAAGCGCGGTCAGCCCTCAGCATTCAGCACTCAGTCCCCTTTACATCTCCGAAGTCAATTCTGCCTTCGTAAGATGCGAATCCCTTCCCTTCCCGGAAGAAGTGCTGCGGCGCCTCATTCTGCTGCCTGAGCACCGAAGAATCTCGTCGTAAATCTCCGAAATGCCTTCGCCTCAGCCGCGAAATCCTTCACGGCTGATTGCTGATTGCGTCCATGTGTCACAATTTCGCCTTGGCCGGCGTATTACAGGCTGAGGAGCGGAATTTCCTGTGGTCGCCGAAACAGCGCAATCCCTGAACCTGCTGGCGCCGGCAAGAAAGCTTCGCTCCATGCAGTGGCCGGAACCGGAATTCGAAGCCGTATTCCTGGAGCACTACGCGCGCATTGTGAGCGTGCTGTTGCGATTGCTGGGCGAGCGTACTCGCGCCGAGGAACTGGCTAACGACGTCTTCTGGAGGCTTTACCGCACGCCCGCGCTGCGCCAGGCGAATGGCCAGGTAGGCGGGTGGCTCTACCGCACTGCCACCAACCTCGGCATTGATGCCCTGCGCGCCAGCGCCCGCCGGCGCAAATACGAAGACGCGGCCGCGCGCTCGCAGGAAACCACCGCGGCCGACCCGCTCGCAGAGATGGTGCGCGCGGAGCAGCGGCGGCGGGTCCGTGCTGTGCTCGCTGTCCTCAAGCCGGCCCAGGCGCAGATTCTCATCCTGCGCGCCAGCGGCTTCTCCTACAAGGAAGTGGCCGACGTCCTGGAAGTCAGCCCCAGGGGCATCGGCACCATGCTGAGCCGCGCCCAAACTGAATTCCGCAGGGCCTACGTGGAATTGCATGGCCCCAAGGAGGAACTATGAACTGCCCCAGCGATGGAATCCTGCAAGCCCGCCTCGATGGCGAACAGACGCCGTCCGAACTGCAGGAACTGAATCAGCACCTTTCCTCCTGTTCCAGTTGCCGAAGCCGTCTGGAAGCGATGCAGTCGCAGGCCGCGCGCGTGCAAGGCGCGCTAGGCACGCTCAACCCCGGCAGCAACGAAAATACCGATGCCGCGCGCGCCTACTTCCGCTTCCGCGCCGCCATGGGCGCTGACTTGGAACCGAAGTCCACCTGGATCGGCAGGCTTTTTGCTCCGCGCCTGCGTCCCGCCTGGGGCGCTCTGGTCCTGATTTGTGGCGTGGCGGTTCTTCTCAGTGTGGCGCCGGCCCGCACCTTCGCGGAAAAAATCCTCGCCATGTTGCGAGTGAAAAAGATCACCGTGGTCTCGGTTTATCCCGCCAGTACAGAAGCCCGCAGCGATCAGCGCACCGCCAAGCTGCTCAGCCAGATGATTTCCGACAATGTGGTGGTCACCATGGACGCCGGCAAGCCGCAGCCCCAGGCCACTGCCGCCGCCGCCAGCAAACTGGCCGGATTCGACGTGCGCACCATCGGCCAACTGGGCGCTCCGCAGAAAATTCTGGTCAACGGCGAAGCCGGCTTCCAAATGACCTTGAATCGCGATCGCATGCAGGCCATTCTGCAGGAGGCCGGACGCTCCGACATTCAGCTGCCTGCCGCCATAGACGGCGCTCTCGTCGCCGTGCACATTCCCCGCACGGTTTTGAGCGCCTACGGCAACTGCCCGGAGCACAACTTCCGCCACCACGGTTCCGGGGCGCAGCCTCAGCCGGGTGCGGAGCCCAACCCGCCGGCGTCTGCCGATAACTGCGTTCTTATGGTCCAGGCGCCCAGCCCAACGGTGAGCGTACCCCCCAATCTGAACATCTCCCAGGTGGCCGAAGCCGCGCTCGAACTGGCGGGCATGAGCCCTGCCGAAGCCCACTCCTTCTGCCAGACGGTGGATTGGTCGTCCACCCTGGTTGTGCCGGTGCCTGGCAACGTCAGCTCTTATCAGACGGTGAACGTGGACGGGGTCACCGGCACTCTCATTTCCCTGCGCTCCGATCGCAACCGCTATAGTCTGCTGTGGGTGAAAGATGGCATCATTTATTCGCTGAACGGCCATGGCGACCCCAACCAGGCGCTGAATCTGGCGGCCTCGCTGACGGACTAAGCTGACTAGCTGCCTGGCTAACTTGCTGATTGGTCCAGGCTAGAAAGCCAGGCCGCCAGCCAGCTATCCCCATGACTCCGGCAAACCAATCCGCGAGCACAACTTGGGGGCAAACTCAGTCCCCACCCGCGCCAGACCTCGCCATCGCTACCCGCAGCCTGCGCAAGCTCTTCGACGGTAAGATCGCCGTGCGCAGCCTGACCCTGGAGGTCCCGCGCGGCGACATCTTCGGCTTCCTGGGACCCAACGGCGCCGGCAAAAGCACCTCCCTCAAAATGCTCCTCGGTCTGGTCACACCCACGCGCGGCCAAGCTATGGTTCTGGGGCACCCTGCGGGCGACGTGC
>JBLMXE010000341.1:0-4640 GCA_050257615.1 Chlamydiota bacterium
CGACCCTATCAACCTTGGAGTTGAGGATTCAACGAAAATTTCCACCTAAGAACCTGAAAACGCATCAGCGGTGGTAGTCAAACCAGAACTCCACCGAAACTCTGCTGCCGGAATAATCCGAAGGCAAGGGCCCGAAGGTATCAATGCGCTGCAGAGCCCGGACGGCAGACTGGTCGAGCGAGGGCACGCCACTGGACTGCTCGACGCGAATGTTGGTGGGCTGGCCGGCGCGGGTGATGTCAAAAGTAACGTAGCAGCGCGCTGCCGTGCTGATGCGCGGATCAATCTCGTACTTCAGCCAGTTCTCCGAAATCTTGTTGCGCATGGCGTTCACATACCAGCCATAGCGGCTCCCGAAATCGCCGCCTCCGCCAGTGAAGTTGAAACCGCCCTTGGCTCCGCCCGCCGTGAAGCCATACAGATTAGTGACCGGGCCGCCCTCCCCATAAGGCACCACGTTGCTCGCTTCCGGGATGGGCTGGATGGGTTTGGCGCGAGCCAGCGAAGGAGTCCGTTCCGGTGACTTGCGCTTGGCTTCGCGCTCGGGAATAGGAATCGCGTCCGGCTGCTCCACCTCTTTGGGCTTGGGTAGTGACTGCGACAGCCCCTTGGATTCGTTGGCCAGCACGTTCTCCGTCTTGATGGGGTTGGCAGGCAGGGGAATAGTGGAGACCAAGGTAGCGCTCATGGCGTCGCCGCCGGTACCCGTGCCGCTGCCCCAGCTTTCACCCGGAAAGTGGAATACGGAATAGAGCAGGATGGCGCCGAACAATACCCCGTGCAGCGCCGCCGACCAGGCCAGGGGGCCGCGCCAGGGGTCATGCTCGAAGAAGATGTCAGCGCTTGCTGCCATGTTCTTGCAAAGGCTGGGTCACGATGCTCACGTTGGTGACGCCCGTCTGCTTCACCGCATCCATCACCGTGGCAAAAGCTCCGAAGGGAACGTCCTGGTCGGCGCGTAAAAAGATGGATTGCCGCGAGGGATCGCGCAGTTTCTGACGGATAGCGGCGGGAATATCGTTGATGTTGATGGGCTGGTTGCCCAGAAAAACCCGCTGCCGCCGGTCAATGCTGATGACGAGCCGTTCCTCGGTGATTTCCTTCACCGTGCGCGTCTTGGGCACATTCACGTCAATGCCCGACTGCAGCACCGGCGCCGTCACCATGAAAATGATCAGCAGCACCAGCACCACGTCCACCAGCGGGGTGACGTTGATGTCCGAGAGCGAGCTTTGGGTGCGGCCCTGGGCGTTGGTAAAGGCCATTAATCGCGAACCTCACTGAGCGCGCTGCGATAGGTCGAGTGGGGCTGCTGAGGTTGCGGCGCCGGCGCGGTGCGCTCAAACACGTTGAGCAGTTCCAGGGCGAAATCGTCGCTGCGCGCGGCGAATTCGCGAATCTGGTGACTGAATGCGTTGTAGGCAATCACAGCCGGAATGGCGGCAAAAAGGCCGGCGGCGGTGGTGATCAGGGCTTCGGAAATGCCGGGAGCTACCGCGCGCAAGGTGGCGGCGCCCGCCGTGCCCAGTCCCTGAAACGCGTCAATAATGCCCCACACCGTGCCAAACAGCCCGATAAACGGCGTTACCGCGCCGGTGGTGGCCAGCCAGGGCAGACGCCGCTCCAGGCGCGTCATCTCCTCCGAAGCCGCAATCTGAGTCGCGCGCTGGATGGCGGTGACGTTGCGCGGCGTGCCTCCGCCTTGCCGGCGGTACTCGTCAAAGGCGTTCTCGAAAACTCCCACCAGAGGGCTGGGCTTGAACTGCTCTGCCACCGCCGCCACGTCCTGCAGACGCGTGGCCTTGCGGAAGGCGCGCACAAAGCGCCCGCTCTGCGCCCGCGCACGTTTCAAGGCGCTCCACTTGGCCAGAATAATGGCCCAGGAGAACAGGCTGAAAGCCAGCAGGATCAGCAATACGATTTTGGCTACCAGGCCGGTTTGCTGGAGCAGGCTTCCGACCTCGCCAACCGCCACGGCTGCGATAAATTGAGCTGTTAGCATCTCAAACGATAAGACGCAAAGCGCCTACCGGCCTCCCATAGGGTGAAGGATTTTCCGTAGGTTACGTGAACACATTATATCCCCAGAGATGCGGGAAAGCTGCCAAGCGTCTACCTTAGTTACAGTTGCGCATCAAGTCAGGTAACCGGGGAAGGCCGTAGAAAAACGGGAGTCGGTAGTCGGGAGTCGGTCGCCGCTCAGCCGCGAAGCGGCGCAAGAATGTAGCCCCGAGTGTTAGCCCGGGGAATTGAGTAGCAATCCTTGCGAGCCCCAGCGGGGCGAAAGAGGCTCAGCGCCGCAGCAGCCCGCCGCGTCGGTCGGCCAGCGCCAGCACCAGCAGCACAATCAGCAGCAAGCCCAGCAATCCGCTGGGATAGTATCCCCAGCCCGCGCTGTAGGGCCAGGTGGGCAGAGCAAAGACCAGCAGAAACAGCAGGATGATCAACAGTAACATGCGTTCTTTCCGGCGCATCTACTGCCCCTTCCTGTGACCTTTGCGCTTGTGCCGCTTCATGACCGTGCGCGCGGCCACTTCCTTGGCGCGCTTGCCGTAGCGTCCCGAGCGCTGCGCTTTTTTCTTGATGTGTTCGTACTGGCGTTGTTCCTTGCTGCCGACGCCGCGCAAATGCTTGCGACCTGGCATAGTGAACCTCCACAATCCCCCAGGGCGGGCCACTTGGCAACGGGCTAAGCGCTTTAACCGTTTCGGAGCAGGTTGTACGCTGCAATCAGCCCAAACCTTAGTCCGTTGCAGCAAGTGTGATGCGGCTTCGGGATGAGCAGTTTGCCCTTTCAAGCACAACCTTTGGACCTCAGTGTGGCATTTTGCTCGCCCCGGCGTCATGCTATCCTTCCCGCAACTTTCACGACAGGCTGAACAACGTGCTGCGCGAACTGCGGCTGGAAAACTACGCCGTCATTGACAACGTGGTGGTGGAGTTCGCCCCCGGCCTGAACCTGCTGACCGGCGAAACCGGCGCGGGCAAATCCATCCTGATTGACGCGCTGGCCTTGCTGCTGGGCGAGAAGGCTTCCACCGACGTGATCCGCCACGGCGCCGAGCGCGCAATTGTGGCGGCGGTTTTCGAAGCCGAAGGTAAAGCCGCCAAAAAGCTCGGCCAGCTTCTGGAAGCCAACGGCCTGGACGGGGAAGAAGAGCTTATCCTGCGGCGCGAGATCGCGGCTGCGGGCAAGGGAAGAGTTTTCATCAATAACCAGCCGGCCACGGTGGCCGTGCTGAAGCAACTAGCGCCCCATCTGGCCGCGATTCATGCGCAGAGCGAATCGCTGGTTTCCTTCGACGCTGCTGCGCGCCTGGAGTTGCTGGACGCCTTTGCGGGAGGGCAACTGGAGCCGGTTGAGGCTTCGTTTCACAAATGGAAAGCAGTCCGCGAGCGCATCGCCGACCTGGAGCGCGACGAGCAGGACCGCCTGCGTTTGCTCGACTTGTGGACCTTCCAACAGAAGGAAATTGAGGCGGCGCGGCCGCAGCCCGGCGAGGACGAGCGGTTGGAAAATGAAAAGCGGGTGCTGGCCAACGCCGAAAAAATCTACGCTGCCGCCATGGGCGCCTACGATGTGCTCTACGAGAGCAATGCTTCGGCTTCTTCCGCCCTGCGCGCCGCTCAGCGCCAGATCGAGGAACTGGCGCGCTTCGAGCCCAAGTTCAAGGAATTGGCCACAGCCCTGGATTCGGCGCGTATCACGGTGGAGGATGCCGGCGCCACTCTGCGCGATTACGCCGGCGATGTGCAGGCTTCGCCCGAGCGCCTGGCGGAGGTGGAAGACCGCCTCGCCGTTCTCGACCGACTGAAGCGCAAGTACGGCCCCGCGCTAAGCGACGTGATTGCTTTTGGGGAGGATCTCGGCCGCAAGCTGGCCGAGATGCAGAACAAGGATGAGGTCCTGGTCAAGTTGCGTCAGGAACTGGCTGCTGCCGGCCAGGAGTACCTGGCTGCCGCCCGGGCTCTCTCCCGTACGCGCCAGGAGGCTGCTCGCAAGCTGGAAAAGCTGGTGGAACACGGAGTCAACGAACTGGCCATGAAGGTTCGCTTCCGCATCGAGGTGAGCAGCACCGAAGACGAGGGAAACTGGACCGCCTCCGGTTTCGATCAGGCTGCTTACCTGATTGCCACCAACCCGGGCGAACCGGAGAAGCCGCTGGAGGAGATTGCCTCCGGAGGAGAGTTGTCTCGCGTCATGCTGGCCCTCAAAGCCTGTGTAGAGGCCGGACAGAGTGGAGCCCGCCGCCGCTCCAGCAACGCTGGCCAGCGCACCCTGGTCTTTGACGAAATTGACACCGGCATAGGGGGCAGGGCAGCCGAGGCGGTGGGGCGTAAGCTAAAGCAGTTAGCCGGCAGTAGCCAGCTTCTGTGCGTCACCCACCTGCCGCAAATTGCCTGTTTCGCGGACCACCATTACCTCATCCAAAAGAACATAGCGGGGGGGCGTACCCGGACCACGGTTCGGCGAATTCAGGGAAGCGAGCGGACAGACGAGGTAGCCCGCATGTTGAGTGGGGCCCGCCTGACCGAGGCTTCGCGGCGCAATGCCGAGCAGATGCTGCGCGCCCATGCCTGACGCCGTTCGCTGCAGGAATCAAGCCGAACAATGCTAATCCTCGGCTTTTCTGTGGCTT
>JBLMXE010000342.1:0-15068 GCA_050257615.1 Chlamydiota bacterium
CGAGGAAGTCCTTGATCACGTCCTGCGTGACCACGAGCTTCTCGGTGTTGCCCTCGGCGATGCGGCGCGCCTGCTTGCGGCAGATGGTGCCGATGGTGCGCTCGAGGTTGCGCACGCCCGCCTCGCGCGTGTAGTGTCGGATCACGTAGCGGATGCTTTCCTCGGGCATTTCGATCTGCTCGGTGGTTACGCCGTTTTCGTCGATCTGCCGCGGCACCAGGTAACGCTGCGCGATGTGCACCTTGTCGTCCTCGGTGTAGCCCTGCAGTTCGATGATCTCCATGCGGTCGCGCAGCGGCTCCGGCACCGGGTCCAGCATGTTGGCCGTGGTGATGAACAGCACCTTGGACAAGTCGAAGGGCACGTCCAGGTAATTGTCCCGGAAAGTATTGTTCTGCTCCGGGTCCAGCGTCTCCAGCAGCGCCGACGCCGGGTCGCCGCGGAAATCCCGTCCCAGCTTGTCCACCTCGTCCAGCATGAACACCGGGTCGTTGGTTTCGGCCCGGCGGATGCCCTGGATGATCTGTCCCGGCAGCGCCCCGATGTAAGTGCGGCGATGCCCGCGGATCTCGGCTTCATCGTGCACCCCGCCCAGCGACAGGCGCACGAACTTGCGTCCCAGCGAGCGCGCGATGGACTTACCCAGCGAGGTTTTGCCCACGCCCGGGGGCCCCACGAAGCACAGGATCGGGCCTTTCATGGTGGGCTTCAGCCGCCGCACTGACAGGTAGTCCAGGATGCGGTCTTTCACCTTCTGCAGGTCGTAATGGTCCTGGTCCAGGATTTCCTTGGCCTTGATGATGTCCACTTCCACGCCCGAGGACTTGCTCCAGGGCAGCACCGCCAGCCACTCCACGTAATTGCGGGTGACAGAATAGTCGGCCGCCATGGGCGACATGCGCGCCAGCCTCGCCAACTCCTTCAGCGCCTCTTTCTTGACCTCCTCGGGCATGCCGGCCTGCTCGATTTTGGTCTTCAGGTCCTCGGTGTCGCGGGTGGTCTCGTCCTGTTCCCCCAGCTCCTTCTGGATGGCCTTCATCTGCTCGCGCAGGTAGTACTCGCGCTGCGTCTGCTGCACCCGGTCCTGCACTTCCGACTGGATCTTGTTGCGCAACTGCTGGACTTCCAGTTCCTTGGCCAGGTGCTGGTTGATTTTTTCCAGACGGGTGCGGACATCGGGCGTCTCCAGCACGTCCTGCTTATCCACAGTGGAGAGCGAAGGCAGCGAGCTGGCAATGAAGTCCACCAGCCGCCCCGCCTCCTCGATATTCATGGCCACGGTCGAGAGCTCGTCCGATAGCGTGGGCGAGCCCGCCACAATCTGCTGGAACAGCGTAAGGACGTTGCGCTGCAGTGCTTCCTGCTGCGCGTCCTTGGGCCCAACCACGTCGGGAACGGTGTCCACCACCGCCCGCATATACGGCGTGAGCTGGGTGAATTCCTTCAACATCACCCGGTCCAGGCCTTCGGCGAAGACAAACAGGCTCTGGTTGGGCATTTTCACGACTTTATGAACAATGGCCACCGTACCCAGGTTGAACAGGTCCGTGGGCTGCGGGTTATCAATGCGCGCTTCGCGCTGCGCTACCACCACTATCGTTTTGTCTTCGCCAAGCGAGTTGATCAGGTTGACGGAGCTCTCCCGCCCTACCGTCAGGGGGAGAACCGCATGCGGAAATAAGACGGTATCCCGCACCGGCAACACCGGCAAAGGCCTATTGTTTTGTTCCGTCTCGCGAGGATTTCCTTCAGTGCGCTCGGGCTGCGCCATATTGCTCCTTGAGTGTGTCTTACTCAACTTTGGATGACCTCATTGAGCCGAAGGATTCATACCACAACAGGGTCCGAACCCAATTTCCCGGAAAGTAGCGCCGTACAAATTGTATGCCCCCTGCTGAGGTGCATCAATGTGACGAAAGACACTCGGCTTTGTAACAAGAAAAGCTTCTCGACAACCCCGCCGCCGTCCCTTGTCTTCCCATTTTATGAGGCGACCCAGCCCAAAGGGGGTGTTCACAAATGCTCTGGATCATCTTTATCGGCCTGCTGGCCATCTGGCTACTGTTTGTTATACCAACCTGGGGCTTCGGAGCTTTTATCCAGGTCCTGCTGCTGGTTGCCGTGGCCGCATTCGTCGTCCAGATTCTCACCCACCGCGATACCCCTGCGTGAGGCCTTTCCCGCAACACACCTGCGACCGAGAGCCAGCATCCACTTGTCGAACAGGTTTTCATTAAGCTCTCAGGAGAATACCCAATATGGACAAAGACGAAGTGAAAGGCAAAGCCAAGGACGTCGCTGGCCGCATCCAGCGCCAGGCCGGGGAGTGGACTGGCGACGAAGAAGCCCAGGCGGAGGGCACGACCAAGCAGGTCGAGGGCAAAGTGCAAAACGCCTGGGGCAAGGTGAAGGATGCAAGCAGAAAAGCCGCGGACGACGCCGAAGCCGAGGCCGAAGCCAAACGCAAAGAACGCGAGCGGCGGAACAACAACGCCGCCTGAAATGCACTCTCAGTAAGGGCTAAGGGCGTTCCTTGCGGACGCCCTTTGTTCTTTGCCACAGAGACACCGAGGCACCGACGAGAAATGGCTTCTCGCATTTCCTCGACGGAGGGTATATGGGGCCCGAAAAGCCAAATTCATGGATTCGCTCCGCGTCTCCGTGCCTCCGTGGCTACGATTTCTCGATGGTTAAGATTTCTCGAGGATCAGGCTCCCGCTGCTGTCCACCCGGAAACGGAATCCCGGCGGCACCACCGCGGTAGCGCTGTACTCCAGCACGATCGCCGGTCCCGGGTAAGACCGTCGTGCCATTAGGGCGCTGCGCTCGTACAGCGGCGTGCCCACCTCCCGATCATCAAATATTACCGGTCGCCGCTCGGGCTTGGCCTGCGCAAGGCGCATTCTTCCTGCCCCCACCACCGGCATCGGAGGCCCGGCCAGCCGAGCCCGCAGCCGTAGCGTCACGATTTCCACCTCCCGCTCCCGCCGGCTATACCCGTAGCGGCGCTGGTGCTCGCCGTGAAATGCGCCCAGCACATCGCCGTCAAAGGGCACGTTCAGCTCGTATCCCTGGCCGCGATAGCGCACATCCAGGCTGCGTTCGAACCGCGGTGTACCCTTCCATCCCTCCGCTTGGAATCCCCTTCGCGCTTCCCGCTCAAATCCGGCAAACTCGCGCTCCAACTCGACACGCGGTAGCCTGCCCTGGACTCGCCAAAGCACCGTGCGGGAGTAATCTTTTACGATGGCGCTTACCAGGATCCCGTAGGCGGAAAGCGCGCCGGGTAAGGGCGGCAGCAGCACCCGGGGAATGCCCAGCGCCGCCGCCAGCTCGCAGGCGTGCATGCCCCCTGCCCCACCGAAGGCCACCAGGGTAAAGTCGCGGGGATCGTAGCCACGTTCGATTGACACCACGCGCACCGCTTTCTCCATGGTGGCGTTGACCACCCGGATCACACCCGCGGCAAACTGCTCCACGCTCAGGTCGGATCGGTTCTTCTTTAGCCAGCCCTCAACTACCTGCCTGGTGCGCGCCACGTCCAGGGCAAACTCCCCGCCCAGAAATTTATCTGCCGGCAATCGGCCCAGCAGCAGGTTGGCGTCGGTGACCGTGGGCTCCTCGCCTTTGCCGTAGCAGATGGGCCCGGGATCGGCGCCCGCCGAAAGCGGCCCTACCCGCAGCGCCCCACCCACATCGAAGCGCGCGATCGAACCCCCGCCCGCGCCCACGGTGTGAATATCGAGCATGGGCACGCGCACCGGCAGGCCCGCCACTTCGGCTTCGTTGCTGGCACGCGGCTCTCCCTCCACCAGGGCCACATCCGTGGAGGTGCCGCCCATGTCGAAGGAAATAATGCGCTCGAAGCCGCTGCGCCCGGCCACCGCCGCCGCCCCCACCACTCCTCCCGCCGGCCCGGAGAGTACGGTGCGCACCGGTTCTGCAGCCGCCGCCGTCAGCGAAGTAATGCCGCCGCTGGATTGCATGATGAAAACTGCGGACTTGCCCCGCTCCCCGTCCAGGCGCCTGCCCAGATTTTCCAGATAACGCTGCATCAGCGGCTGCAGGTAGGCATTCACCACCACCGTGCTGGCCCGTTCATATTCGCGGAACTCGGGCAACACCACGTGCGCCAGCGAAAGCGGGACCCTGTTCTCGCCGTCCTTCAGCCCCGCCAGCGCCTCCTCCACAGCTTGCTCGTTCTCCGGGTTCACAAACGAGAACAGCAGCGACACGGCAACGGCTTCCGGCCTGGCTTCCTCCACCCTCTGCCTGACACGCCGCAGCTCGGCCTCGCTCGGCCGCTCCAGAATCTCGCCACCGCACGCCGTCCGCTCCCGCACCCCAAAACGCAGTTCCGGCGAGACCAGCGGTTCCACCGGATCGAAGAAGAAGTCATAGAGCTTGGGACGCGCCTGCCGCCCGATTTCAATGGAGTCCTCGAAACCTTCCGTAGTGACAAAGGCCACGCGCGCACCCTGCCGCTGCAGCAGCGAGTTGGTGCCGACTGTAGTCCCATGCAGCAACACCACGGCTGACCTGTGGCCGGTGCGCTCGACCGCTTCCACAATGGCTTGCGAGGGATCGGCCGGAGTGGAGAATACCTTCAGCACCTTCACTTGCCCTTCCTCGACCCAGACGCAGTCGGTGAAGGTGCCACCCGTGTCAACAGCTATCCGCGCCCGTTGCCGATTCCGGCGTGGGTTCGAGGAAGTTGCGGACCGCCTCTGCTGCTGGCCTGACATGGTGAAGCAGCCAATGTACCACCAGCGCCGGCAACGCTACTGCCTGCCCAACTGGAAACTGCACTTGTGGCGCGGGCGCCGTCACCCGCGTTATGGCGCCGGAGCTGCTACCTCGCGCCGCGCCCACAGTCTTGAAAGCTGAAATTTAAAAATCTCTGCGCCTGTGCGGCTCCGTGGTGAAAGGGGTATCGGTGCGGACAAAAGGAACCAGCCGGGTCGTCGAGGTGACGGAGCAGGTTGACCTCGGCGCCCGGCCGGCAATCGCGGTGGTTGCGAGTGCCGCGATTTTGCACTACGAGGATGGGAAGCTTGGGCCCCCTATTCGGGTTGCCTCTATATATCTCTGGATATCATGTGCTATCAACTAAGCAGATTTTCGTTCCCGCCACTCTCACTCCCGTGGCTTACAATGCTGCCACCGCTCGTCGGCTTCAGGAGACCTATGGCCACCACCCCGGGAAGTCCTCGTTTGCTCACCCTCCGCACCCGTACCGAACCGGACGCTATCGTAGTCGAATGCCGCGGGCGCCTGGTCCGCGAAGCCACCGACCAGCTCCGGCAGACGGTCAAACCACTCATTGCCCAGACCAGCTGTCTGGTTCTTGACCTCACCGATCTGGCCCACATGGATAGCTCCGGCCTGGGAGCCCTGGTGGGCCTCTACGTTTCCGCCAAGACCACCGGATGCCAACTGCAGCTAATCAACCTCAATCAGCGCATTCGCCAGCTCCTGGGCATGACTCACCTGCTCTCCGCCTTTGAAGCCTGCGGCAAATATATGATCAAGATGTAGAGCCTGGCCGTTGGCCCTTGCAACCGTTCAGCCAAGTTTCAAGGTTTCACAGGTTTCAAGGTTTCCCGGCGGGAGGAAACCTCGCCTTAATCTGAAACTTTGAAACCTGCTCCCTTGGCTTTTCCAAACACGCCCTCTAATGCCCAATTGCTAACTGCCAGCTACGGTTTCAGCTTTTTTCCCAGCAGCAGCGCATCCAGATTGTTCTTGTAATATCGCGGAATGGTCTTAATCAGCTCGTAGCCGTGGCGCTTGTAGAAGGCGAGGGCAGGGGAGTTGTTGACTGCGGTCTCCAGAAACACGTGGCGGCTGCCGCCAGCGCACAACCGCTCTTCTGCCTCCTGCAGTAGGGCGGTGCCCACGCGATGCCGCCGGGCTTCGCTGCGCACGTCAATGGTGATAATGTGTCCCGCGCCGCGCAGGGTCGCCTCGCCCACGATAAAACCTGCAATGTTGGAACCAGCCCGGATCGGCTCTACCGCTTCCGCTACCAGGGTGAAGGCGCGCGGCCGCCGCATATAGAGGGCCAGCTCGATCCGTGTGTAGGAGATCCCCGGCGGAAAACATTCCTGGTCAATCGCCCACAACTGCTCGAAATCTTCCTTGCGAAATTGGCGAATCCGGAAACTCACCCGGCCATTGTACCGGCAGGGCGCTCAGAACATGGCTGCCGAGGCTCCGGTGGCCAGCTCCCTCAGCGCTTCAAACAGCTGCCCCGCCCCGTCGCAACTCAGGTCGAGCGTCTTCAACAGCAAGGTGGCGGAAAAATGTGGGCTGCGGCGGCGAAACTCTACTCGCTCGAAGTTGCAGTCCCGTGATGCCAGCAGCCCATCCATCATGTTTCTCAGATCCTGCTGCCAGTCTCCTCGCGTGGTCAACACCACAGGACCGGTTCGCACCGCCATCATGGTGTTGCACCGGCCATGTCGGCCGTGATTGCGTTTCCGCCAGCGGTAGTTCCGCACTTCCAGGTTGAATCCAGGCGCACAGTTCAGATCAGCCTCAAAGGTCAGCGCCTCCTCCCGGCCCCGCAAACGGCTGAGCAGCCAGTTCAGCGGCATCTCCCGGGGCAGCAATTGCACCTTGATGTAGGCTTCGCGAAAATCTTGGGCGGGAAATTGCAGTTTCAAGTAGAAGCAGGAGGCGCTGGCCCAGCGCACATACGCCACCGTCGATTCGCGCCCGCTGCCTGTGCAGATCCAGCGCCACAGCTGCTGGGCTTTCTTGCGGTTGTAGCGCAGGAATCCAAAATACCAGGCAATTATCAGGACGAAGGCGACCAGCACATCGGCGGCGACGGCCCACACCTGCATCCCTAAAACAGATGCCAAATGTCAGCCTCCCAGATGTCAACCCGGTCCCATGGAAATTTTCCGGTTCCGCAGACGCCTGTCTCGCCGCTGATAACCAGAAGCCTGCGACAGCCGCACGTAGGCGCCGCTGCGCCCCACTCGGGGCGCCTGAAAGTAGCCCGCCAGTTCACTGGCGGCATGCAATGCTGCACAGGATGGGAGTCCTAAGAACGGCTGAAGAATGGCAAATGCAGGACGCCCCAGTTGTGGAAGCCCCGGTCTTAAGTCCCAGGATATGTCGCCTACGAAAAATGGGACTTTAGTCCCAGGAATTCCCTTCGTGTCCTTTGTGGTGAGCTTACTGCTCGCTGGGCAACGGCAAGGGTTGGGCCAGCGACAGCACCTGCAGTACCCTAATCACCGGCCATGCCGGGTCGAACTCTCCCCTCCTCATGCTCAGCTTCGAGGAAGCCGGATACTGGTGGTGGTTGTTGTGCAAGCCTTCCCCGCTGGAGAACCAGGCAACCAGCCGCAGATTGGTAGCTGTATTCTGGAAATTCTTGTAGCCGATGGCATGGCAGGCGCCGTTAATTACCGCGTTCATGCTGATATATGACGCTCCCTGAGCGATGAACGCGGCAACTCCGATGACCGGCCCCGCCCAGCCCCCCTGAATCGCCCAAAACAGCGCCACGAACAGCGAAAGCCCTATGGCCAGACCCAGCGAGCCCCGGCCCAGCACCGCTTCCACCCGAGTGCGCGGAATGTCGCGCGTGTACTTTTCGACCACATCCGGCTTCTTGGCCTCGCGCGCGTAATAGAACGCATTCAGGAACAGGACCTTCCACAGCCCCACCAGATACGGGCTATGTGGGTCCCCCTCCTCGTCGGTGAAGTGGTGATGCTTGCGGTGCACCGCCACCCACTCCCGGGTATTGATCCCGGTGAACAGCCACAACTCGATCCGCATCAGCATCGCCACTGCAGGATGCAGCCGTAACCCTTTGTGGGCCATGGCCCGGTGCAGATAAATGGTAGTGCAAAAGCCCGAGGCCTGCATTACGGCAAAGACTACCGCTACAGCGATCAGGATAGTAATCAGCATTGCTCTGCTTTCGGCTGGATTGTGTTAGGGAGAGGAATAGTCCCCGTCTAGATTGTAAACGATTTCCGCGCCATAAACACACCCAAGGTGCGGTTTTTAGGCCATGTACCTCAAGCGGAAGTGCCTTTGACTTCAACCCCCGCCCACTTTTCCAGCAGCGCCAGGGTGGCCGCGTAATCCAGGTCAGCCTGCCCCTCATCGGTAGCGATTTCGTAAATCTCCTCCACAGTTTCCAGGGCGGGCAGCTTCACTCGCATTTCCCGCGCCGCATCCAGCATCAGGCGAATGTCCTTGTGCATGAGCCGCAGCGGAAAGTTGGGGGTGAAGTCGCGCTTCAACACAAATGGCGCCTTGTACTCCACCACTCCCGAACGAACCATGGAGGCATTGATCAACTGCAGCAGCTTTTCCATGTTGACCCCCAGCTTGGCCGCCAGCGTGAGCGCCTCGGCGAAACCTTCATAGGTCAGCGCGATGATCAGGTTCATAGCCAGCTTGGCCGACTGCCCCTTGCCCGTCTCGCCCACCCGCACCATCAGCTTGCCCATGGCGGCAAACAGAGGTTGCAGCCGGTCCACGGTTTCTTCCGCTCCCCCCACGATGAAAATCAGCTGCCCGCCTTCTGCCCCGATCTTGGAGCCGGTCATCGGCGCGTCCACGTATTCGCTGCCCTTGGCCCTTAGCCGCTCCGCGAAACGCAGCGTGGCCGAGGGCGAAATCGTGCTGGAATCCACCACCACCGCGCTCTGCTCCAGGCCTTTTTCCACGCCCTCCTCCCCAAACAGCACCTGCTCCACCGCTTCCGTGTCGGAAACGCACATCCAGACCACCTCTGCGCCCCGCGCTGCATCCGCCGGCGACGCCGCCGCCCGCGCCCCCTCCACTTCCTTGCCCGCGCTGCGGTTCCAGGTGCTCACTTCGTGGCCCGCTTTCACCAAATTGGCCGCCATCGGCCGGCCCATGATTCCTAACCCCAAAAATGCCACGCGCATAGATGAACCCTCTTTCTTGACCTGCCAGCGATTAGAAATGAGGGTTATCCACGTGGTCAAGCAACTACCTCCTGGATTTCCTCTAAAATGGTGAGCAGCCGAACCGAACTTGCGCCCGATTCTTGTGCGGCAACCTGCTTTGCATCGTCGGTGAATTTAACCGCGTCTAATTTATTACATGCTGAATCTGACTCTCCGGCGTCGCGCGCGGCAGTTCACCCGGCTGGTCCGCCACTCCGCCGTCACCCCGCGCACCGGCAGCACGCATAAGCCGGTGCTGGCCGGCGATGGCCAGCTGGGGCTCACCTTCATCGGCCACTCCAGCTTCTTCCTGCAGATCGCCGGCCAACGCGTTCTGGTTGACCCCAACTTCGCCCGCTGGCTGTTTGTGCTCAAGCGCCTGCGCCGGCCCGGCCTGCAGATTCGCGATCTGCCCCCTATTGACGTCGTGCTGGTCACCCATGCCCACTTCGACCATCTGCACCGGCCGTCGCTGCGCGCCATCGCCCGCGCCACTCGCCGCCGCCGCGGCTCGGCGCCGGTCATCGTCATACCCAGTCACGTGCACGACTTGGTGGCCGACCTCGGCTTCAGCAAAATTGTGGAGCTGGACTGGTGGCAGGACTACCGCCACGCTGGCCTCACCGTCAGCAGCGTGCCTTCCCGCCACTGGGGCGCCCGCATTATCAAGGACGCGCACCGAGGATATGGCGGCTACGTTCTGCAGGGAAAACACCACTCCGTTTACCACGCCGGCGATACCGCCTATTTTTCCGGCTTTCGCGAAATTGGCCGCAAGTTCGGCCCCGAACTCGCCCTCCTGCCCATCGGCGCGTACAACCCACCCGCATTTCGCAACGTCCATGCCAGCCCCGAAGACGCTGTCCGCGCCTTTCTCGACCTGCGCTCCCGCTGGATGGTGCCCATGCACTACGGCACCTTCCGCCTCTCCCACGAGCCCATTGACGAGCCCCTGCAGCTCCTGGAAAAAGAAGCCCAGTCCGCCGGCGTTCTCGACCGCGTTTTGGTTCTGGAAGAAGGCGTAACGAAATTCTTTTAATTGAAGAGTGAAGATTAAAGAATGAAGAATGAAGAATTAAAGACTCCATTCGTGTTTCTCTATTTGTCATTCATCATTCTTCATTCTTAATTTCCTCTGTGTCTCTGTGATGAACGGGTTTCAGTAGGCGAACAGCAATCTCAAATCCCGCAAATTATTCCCCGTCGGCCCGGTGACAATGGCGTCTCCCAGCGCTTCAAACAGCGGAAAAGTGTCGAACCCCTTCAGCGCCGCTGCCGCATCCAGCCCGTGCCCCCGCGCCCGCTCCAGCGTCGTGCCATCCACCACCGCGCCGGTGGCCGGACTGTTGCCGTCAACACCATCGGTTCCAGCGCTCAGAATGGTGATGTTATCGCCGGCAATTTTCTGTGCGCAATACAGCGCGAACTGCTGGTTGCGCCCGCCTCGCCCGCCGTTTTCCACCCGCACTGTGACCTCGCCGCCGGAGATCAGGCACACCCGCGACACACCCTCGCGCAGATCGCGCAAGCGGTCCAGCAGATAGTCGGCGGCAGCGGCGTAGTCCCTGTCATCGCAGCTGTTGTCCATGGTGACCGCGAATCCTGCCCGTGCCGCCGCAGCCGCAGCCGCTTGCCGCACCTGGGCGTTCGACAGCACCGTCCACCAGCGCGAACGCGCAAACGCCTCGTCGCCTTCCTTGGGTGTCTCCTCTAGTTTCCGTTCTGTAAACAAGCTCCGCACCGGCTCGGGCAGTTGCGGCAGCAGGTCGTATTTTTCGGCCACCCGATAGCAGTCCTCGACGGTGGACGAATCGGCCATAGTGGGACCGGAGGCCAGCGCGTCCGGCGCATTATCGGGAACGTCTGAAACCAGGATGGAAACCTGCTGCGCTGGCGCCGCCGCTTGCGCCAGCCGCCCGCCTTTTACGGCCGACAGGTGTTTGCGGATGGCATTGATCTCCACGATCCTGGCGCCGGAAAGCACCAGCATACCGTAGGTCGCTGCCAGCTCATCCAGGGAGATTTCGCCGTGAATAGGCTTTTCCAGCAGCGCCGACCCCCCGCCGCTCACCAGAAAGATCACCAGCGCTGCCGGGCCTTGCTGTTTCAATGCGCGCAACACCGCTTCCGCCGCCCGCCAGGATTCTCCATTAGGCACCGGGTGCCCGCCGCGAAAATACTGCACTCCCAGCCGCTGTTCCTTCGCCTCGGTCGCGCCCACCGCAATGCCCGTCAGCCGCGTACCCAGTTGCGCGTAAAGGCAATCCATCATGGAATAGGCGGCCTTGCCGATCGCAACCGCGAACACTCGTCGCTCGCTGCTTAGGTCGTAGAGGTCTTCCCCGATGCGCAGCACGCTGCGATCCAGGTGCACATGCCGACGAAACGCATTCTCAATGTTGGCCTCGCGCAAGGCGTGAAGAAAGATGTCGCGCGCGGTTTGCCGCATCTGCTGGCCCAGTGTGGCATCGGCTGGCGCGCCGGTTTCAGGCGAAGGCGGCATGCGCGAATTATAGAGAGGCAGGACTCAGTAGTCAGTAGTCGGGAGTCAGCAAACCCAAAAATCACGTGGGCACAGCCGCCCCGGCGAGCCCCGCTCGATAGGTTCGGCAGCCCAATTCCCCACGAAGAGTCAGCCCCGACTCCTGACTACCGACTCCTGACTACCTGCTCCCCCACCCATTCCTCAATTGTCCGCCGCAACTCCGCCAGCCGTCCGGCAAAGAAATGGTCCGCCCCCTCAATGATCACCAGACGCTTGGGCTCTGGCGCCAGGGCCACCATCTGCTCCAATTTCGCGCGCGGCCCGAACTGGTCGCGCGCCCCGCTCACAAACAGCTTGGGGCGGGTACAGCTTGCCAGAAAGCTGAAATCGTAGCCGCGGTCGTCCACCGGCGCGACCGGCGTGCCCAGCGAGATCAGCGCCGCCACATCCGGATCGGGGCAGGCGGCAACCAACCCCACCGCCGCGCCGAAGGAGAACCCAGCAAAAATGATAGGCAGGTGAAATTGGTCCCGAAGCCAGCTCAGTGCCGTGCGCACGTCTTCTACCTCGCCGCGCCCCTCATCGTGCTCTCCCTGGCTTAGTCCGGCGCCGCGAAAATTGAAGCGCAGCACCGGAAAGCCAAAGCCGTTCAGCGCTTTCATAGTGTGAAACACCACTTTGTTGTGCAAGGTGCCGCCGAACATGGGATGGGGATGGCACACCAGCGCGGCATGCGTGGCTCCCTCGGCGCCCTGGTTGAGCAGCGCCTCCAGTTGCCCCGCCGGGCCCTTCAGAAACAGCGACCGAATTTGCGTTTCCATAATGCGAATCGTTGGCAGCTGGTAGTTGGTAGCTAGTAGCTGGACCCTGCAGTCTTAGCTGATGGCCGATAGCTGACCACTGGGCGCCAACAACCAACGACCACGACCAACTACTAACTACCAGCTACCAACTACTTCCCTCCCCAATATATCCTGCTTGCACCATGGACCTGTTCTCCTTCACCCGCCAGCTGGTGGACATCGAATCCATCACCGGCAATGAAACTCATGTCGGCGAATTCCTCTGTGCCGAACTGCAGCGACTGGGTTACTGCGCCGACCAAATGACGGTCGAGGGAAATCGCTTCAATATCTGGGCGACCGCCCCGAGCGCCCCGCGTCCGCAGATCGTCTTTTCCACCCATATGGACACGGTGCCTCCCTTTATTCCCTCATCGGAAGACGGCGAGCGCATTTGGGGCCGCGGCTCCTGCGATGCCAAGGGCATCATCGCCTCGCAAATCGCCGCCGCCGAGCGCTTGCGCGCCGAAGGTATTCACGCGGGCCTTCTGTTTTTGGTGGGCGAAGAAAAGGACAGCCAGGGCGCCCAAGTCGCCAATCAGCAGCCGCGCGGCTCCCGCTTCCTGGTCAACGGCGAGCCCACCGAAAACCGCCTGGGTTTGGCCTCCAAGGGAACCTTGCGCGTCGAACTCACCGCGCACGGCCGCATGGCGCACTCCGCCTACCCCGAACTGGGGGAATCCGCCATTGATAAGCTGCTGGTGGCGCTCACCCGCCTGCGCGCCATGCCTCTGCCCTCTGACCCGCACGTCGGCCCCTGCACCCTCAACATCGGCATGATTGAAGGTGGCCGCGCTCCTAACGTTATCCCCGATTTCGCCCGCGCCCACCTGCTCTATCGCCTGATCGCACCCGCCGACGATCTGCGCCGTCAGATCCTGGATGCCGTCGGCGACTTGGCCGAAGTCAATTTCGTCCTCGAAATTCCCTTCATGCCCCTGCGCACCCTTGAAGGGCTGCCCACCATGATCGCCGCCTTCACTACCGACATTCCCGCGCTCACCCGCTGGGGCGACCCTCTGCTGGTCGGCCCCGGCTCCATCCACGTGGCCCACACCGAGCGCGAGCACATTGAAAAAGCGCAGCTCACCGCTGCGGTGGAACTGTACTGCACAATTGCTAAGCGGCTCTCGGAGAAGCTGACTGGCTGACTAACTGGCTAGCTAACTGGCTCACTAGCAGGACGTTGTGAGCTAGGCAGCCAGCCAGCTAGTCAGCTTGCGCCAACATCGTCCGCCGACGCGGTAGACTGAAAGCTTATGACCACCGAAACCCTCAACTCCCTGGCCCAGGCTTCCTCGGCTTACCTGCGTTCCGCCATGCACCAGCCCATCCGATGGCATCAATGGGGAGCGGAAGCCTTCGCCCTGGCAGAAAAAGACGACAAGCCCATCCTGCTCGATATCGGCGCCGTCTGGTGCCACTGGTGTCACGTGATGGACCGCGAATCCTATGACAACCCCGAAGTCGCGGCCATCATCAACGACCACTTCATCGCCATCAAGGTGGACCGCGACGAGCGCCCCGACGTGGACAGCCGCTACCAGACCGCGGTTTCCGCCGTCAGCGGCCAGGGTGGCTGGCCCCTTACCGCCTTCCTGACTCCCGATGGCAAGCCCTTCTACGGCGGCACCTACTTCCCGCCCGACGACCAATGGGGCCGCCCCGGTTTCAAGCGCGTGCTGCTGGCCATTGCCGGCGCCTATCGTGAGAAGCGCGCCGAAGTTACCGAACAGGCCAGCATGGTGGGCAACCTGCTCGCGCAAGCAGAGGCCTTTGCCGCGCCCGCCACGGAATTTTCCCCGGGCGTGATTGATTCCATCGTCGCCGCCGCCGTAAAAATGTTCGACCCCCAGCACGGCGGCTTTGGCAATGCTCCCAAGTTTCCTCACCCATCGGTCATTGACCTGCTCATCGAGCGCTACGCCCGCACCGGCAACGAAGACTTGAAAAATATTTTTGTCACCACTCTGGAACGCATGGCGCGCGGCGGCGTTTATGACCAGCTGGCCGGCGGCTTCCACCGCTATTCCGTGGACGAGCGCTGGATCGTGCCCCACTTCGAAAAAATGTCCTATGACAACTCCGAACTGCTGAAGAACTACGTCCACGCCGCCCAGGTCACCCGCGATCCCTTTCTCGCCCAGGTGGCCCGCGACATCATCCGCTGGATGGACGAGTGGCTCAGCGACCGCGAGCGCGGCGGCTTCTTCGGCTCGCAGGACGCCGACATCAACCTGCACGACGACGGCGACCACTTCACCTGGACGCTGGACGAGGCCAAGGCCGTCCTCTCCGAGGACGAGCTCAAGGCCGCGGCCCTGCATTACGACATCAACGAGGTCGGCGAGATGCACCACGACCCGCACAAGAACGTGCTGTTCGTGCGGGCGTCGGTGGAGGAGATCGCCACGCGCATGGGCGCATCGAGCGACCGCGTCCAGCAACTGCTCGATGCGGCGAAGAAGAAGATGTACGAGGCGCGCCTGAAGCGGCCCATCCCTTACGTGGACAAGACGGTGTACGTGGGCTGGAACGGGCTGTGCATCTCCGCCTACCTGGAAGCGGCGCGGGTGCTGCAACTCAAAGACGCGCGCCAGTTCGCGCTGCGCTCGCTGGACCGTGTCCTGGCCGAGGGCTGGAGCCCGGAGAAGGGGCTGAAGCACGTCATCGCCTACTCCGATCCGCAGGCCTCGGCGCGCGACCTGGCCGGCGTGCTCGACGACTACGCTTTTGCCGCCATCGCCTGTCTCGACGCCTACGAGGCCACGGCCGACCTCAGCTACTTCAATT
>JBLMXE010000343.1:0-4380 GCA_050257615.1 Chlamydiota bacterium
TCCATGTTGGTTTCGCGGTCGGTAAGGCCGCGCTTAGTGGCGGCGAAGGCAATCATGCGGCCGTCGGGGGACCAGCGCGGGTAGTACTCCACGCCTTCGGTGGCGGTGAGCTGATGAATAGCGCCGTCGGCGGGCGACACGGTGAACAGGTCGTAGTTGAAGAAGCGGTCGGCGTCGGGGCCGTGCTCGGCGGCGTAGAGAATTTCCTTGCCGTCCGGCGACCAGTCAATCGAGTGTTCGTAGCCCGCGCCCGAGGTCAGTTGCCGTACCTTACCGGAAGCCAGGTCCACCACAAAGATGTGCAGGCGGCGGTTGTCGTTGAAATGCGTGTTGCCTTCCCAGTAATCGGGCTTGTAGAGGTAGCGGGTGATGACCATGGGGTCGCCGGTGGCGTCCCTGGTTTCCGGGCCGGGTTGGGCGGAAACGAAGGCAATCTGCTTGCCGTCAGGCGACCAGGCGAGGGTGCGGCCCACGTGCGGCTCAGGACTGTTCGTGGACTCAACCGGGGCAAGAAAGCGCCTTCCCGAACCATCGGCGTGAACGATGAACAGGCCGGACTTGTCGCCGGAGTCGCCGCCGTATGCCAGCCATTCGCCGTTGGGCGACCACTCCGGGTTGCCGGAGGTGTCCGCGCCCGTGCTCAGCTGCAGGCTCTTGCCGCTGCGCAGGTCCATGATCCAGACCTGCTCGTAGGGGCGGCCGGGGCCGTCATTGTTCTCGACCACATAGGCGACGTGGTTGCCGTCGGGAGAAAGAGCAACGTCGCCGACCGAGCGCAGATGGTAAAGGTCAGCCGGTTGAAGCTGGGCGGAAAGCGGAGCGCAAACCAGCGCGCAGATGAGCAAGAACAGGAATCGTCGCATGGATTGACGATTGTAGATGGACGAATGACGAATGAAAACCAAAACGTGATTGACGATTGCAGATTGATGATTGACGATTGAAAACCTACGAGGTGACGGGTGAGGCTCCAGGGGGTGACTCGCATGAAATTACTTCGGGTCTTGGCGTGCTTGGCGTTGCTGACAGGCTGCGCATTTGCGCAGTCGCCGTCATCAAAATTGAAAGACTTCCTGGTCCTGTTGAAACGGCCGTCGAACGCGCCACAGCTGGACAAAGAAGCAGCGGAAAAGCTCCAGGAAGCGCATATGGCAAACATCCGGCGCCTGCACAAAGAAGGCAAGCTGGAGATGGCAGGCCCCTTCCTGGAGGACACTGCGCTGCGCGGGATATTTGTACTCAAGGCCAAGTCCCGCGCGGAGGCACAAAGCTGGGCGGCCACAGACCCAGCCATCAAGGCGGGGCGGTTGGCGGCGGAAATACACGGGCCCTGGTTGCTTCGTTTTGGCCGGATTTTTCATCCTGCTGGCGATACGCAAGGATTGCAGCAATACGTGTTCGTAATAATGAACAAAGGCCCGAGCTGGAAGCGCCCGTACCCGGGGCTCGATCGCCTGGTTGCGGAGCACGAAAAATTCCTGCGGAAGATGGTGGCAGCCGGGAAAGTCGCGTTGGCCGGCCCCATGGAGGAGGAGGGCGACGTGCGGGGAGTGATCATCTTCACGGTCCCGGCGGAAGAGGCAGCAAAGCTGGCGGCGGAGGACCCCATGGTCAGGGTCAAATACCTGAGGCCCGAAGCGCATGGGTGGGCAACCGGCAAGGGTGTGCTGGTGGAAGGCATGGAGCTTAACCTGGCGCAGTAGATGAAGGGAGTGAGAAGCAGGTTCTTCGCTGCGCTCCTTCGCAAGCTCGGTCGCGCGGCTCAGGATGACAAAAAGAGGGGAATCGCTTCACGTGCTGCGGGCGGCCAGCTTGAAGCGTTCGCGGACGGCGGCCAGGATCTCCGGGTGGACGACTTCGGGCGGGCGGCGCGCGTCCACCACGAAGAAGCGATGGGCTTCGCGGCGGGCGATGGCCAAGTAGGCGTTGTGCACGCGATCGAAAAATGCCCGGCTTTCGCGCTCAAAGCGGTTTTCGTCGGCTTCGCCGGCGTCGCGGGCGCGATTGCGGCGGCGGGCGCGGGCGACGGAGGCGGCGGGATCGGAGTCCATGAAGATGGTCAGGTCAGGCTGGATGTCGCCGCAGAGCACGCGATGCAGGGTGAGCACGGCATCGCTGCCCAGCTTGCGGCCGCCGCCCTGGTAGGCCTCGGTCGAATCGGTGAAGCGGTCGCAGAGCACGATGCGGCCCTTCTCCAGCGCGGGCAAGATGACCTCGTGCAGATGCTGGGCGCGGGAGGCAAACATGAGGGCCATCTCTGCCCAGGGGGAAAGGCCGGTGGTGGCGGAATCGAGCAGCACACCGCGGATGCGGTCGCCCAGGGGAGTGCCGCCGGGCTCGCGGGTGGTGAGGATGTCGTGACCGCCGGCGCGCAGGGCAGCGGCCAGCTTCTCCAGTTGCGTGCTTTTGCCGCAGCCGTCCAGTCCTTCGATGGTAATGAAGATGCCTTTGCGCGGGGCCACGGGGGAATAATAGCTGATTGACGATTGATGATTGAAGATTGACGAATGTAAAACCGCGGGGAGTGTGCCGTTCCTACGGAACTCGAATCTTAATCACCGAACCTTACCCAGGACTTCCGTCCTGGGCTTTACTATAACGCCCCTGCCGGGGCTGAGTGGTGCCGACCCCGGGCCACGTGCTGACAGCCGCCCCTGCCGTCCTTGCCCACGTGGGGACAGCCGCCCCCGGCTGTCCGGGCGAGCGCAGCTCGCCTCAGTGACCGGCCTTCGCCAGGCGCACCGCAAAACGCAAGGTCCTTCGACTCGCGCTCGCCTCGCAAGCTCGGTTCGCGCTCACTCAGGATGACACCCTTGAAATAACAGGAATCGTATAATGCTGGCGCGAGTTTCTTGCCACCCAGGAGTTTCGAGCATGCACAGTTCATCACTTCGGCGGTTGCTTCCCGCTCTCAGCCTGCTGGTGATCAGCTTTTGCGCGGCGATGTTGCTGCTCGGCGGGGCGCAGCCGCGAGTGGTCCAGGCGGCCGCCCGCAAGCCAGGGCGCGCACAGCAGGGCGCCAAGGACACGCGCCTCGCTAAAGCCTACCGCTTCGAGCGCGGCGGCTGGACCTATGTGCACCTGGAAGGCACGCCGGAGCAAATTGGCTTCCAGCACGGCTATCTGCTGGCGCCGGAGATCGAAGACACGTTTGAAGCCATCAAGCTGCGCGATGTGCACGACACCAGGCGCGACTGGCAATTTTTCCGCGAGGCGGCCCGCAAGATGCTGTGGCCGCACATCGAGGCCCAATATCAGCAGGAGTTGACCGGCATCGCCGAAGGCTTGAAGGCGCGCGGCGTGGCCATGGACGTGGACGACGTGGTGGCGCTCAACGCCTTCGAAGAAGTGCCGGACTACTACGTGCCCTGGCTGAACGAAAAGAACAAGGTGGCGAGCGCGCCGCCGCTGCACAGTCCCGGAAACTGCAGCGCCTTCATCGCCACCGGCAGCTACACCAAGGACCACCAGATCGTGATCGCGCACAACAACTGGACCAGCTACCTGGTGGGATCGCGCTGGACGGTGATGTTCGATATCGCGCCCCAGCACGGCTACCGCATCCTGATGGACGGCATCCCCGGCGTGATCACCAGCGACGACGATTTCGGCATCAACTCCGACGGGCTGATGGTGAGCGAGACCACCATCACGCAGTTCCACGGATGGGACCCCAAAGGCATTCCGGAATTTGTACGCTCGCGCAAGGCGCTGCAGTACGCCAACTCGATTGACAGCTATGCCCGCATCATGCGCCAGGGCGATAACGGCGGCTACGCCAACGACTGGCTGATCGGCGACCGCAAGACGGGCGAGATCGGCTACCTCGAACTGGGCCTGACGCACACGCCTTTGTGGAAGACGAAGGACGGATACTTCGTCAGCTCCAACTTTGCCCGCGATCCGCAGGTATTGAAAGACGAGACCACATTCGACTCCAGGAACCTTAGCTCTTCACCCAATGCGCGGCGCGTGCGCTGGGAAGAGCTGATGAAAGAGAACAAAGGCACGATTGACGTCGCCATGGCGGAAAAGTTCCTGGCCGACCACTACGACAGCTACGACAAAAAAGAGCAGGCCGACGGACGCACGCTTTGCGGGCACACCGACGCTTCTTCGCACGGCATCCCGGAGTGGGATTGGGGGCCGCATTATCCCGGCGGTGCGGTGCAGGGCAAGGCGACCGACAGCCGGCTGGCGGCGAGCATGAGTATGTGGGCGCGCGCCGGGCATCCCTGCGGGGAGGACTTTCTGGCCAAAGATTTTCTGGCCGCCCACCCGGAATACGACTGGCAGGCTGCGAAGCTGCGCGACATGAAGGCGGGGCCGTGGACGGAGTTCAAGAGCGGAGAACGGGAATAATTGAAGAATGAAGAATGA
>JBLMXE010000344.1:0-6184 GCA_050257615.1 Chlamydiota bacterium
TTTCATCCAGCACGGCCATCGCGAGGTGCATTCCTCGTCGCTGGTGCCGGCCAACGACCCCACGCTGCTGTTCACCAACGCGGGCATGAACCAGTTCAAGGACGTCTTTCTGGGGCTGGAAAAGCGCGACTACACGCGGGCCACCACCTCGCAGAAATGCGTGCGCGCCGGCGGCAAGCACAACGACCTGGAGAATGTGGGCTTCACCAACCGCCACCATACGTTCTTTGAAATGCTGGGCAATTTTTCCTTTGGGGATTATTTCAAAAAGGACGCCGTCAAGTTTGCCTGGGAGCTGGTGACCTCGCCAAAGTGGTTTGGCATTCCTAAAGAGCGGCTGTTTGTAACCATCTTCAAGGGCGAAGGCGGCGTGCCGCGCGACGAAGAGGCTTACCGCTACTGGCATGAAGACCAGAAGGTTCCCAAGGAGCGCATCTACGAATTTGGCCTGAAGGATAACTTCTGGCAGATGGGCGACACCGGCCCCTGCGGTCCCTGCAGCGAAATTCACTGCGACATCGGTCCCGAGGCCAGCGACCAGGGCCACAAGGACTGCCAGTTCGGCTGCGAGTGCGGCCGCTACGTGGAGATCTGGAACCTGGTGTTCATGCAGTTCGACCGCGATGCCGGTGGCAATTTGAATCCTCTGCCCGCGCCTTCTATTGACACCGGCGCCGGGCTGGAGCGACTGGCGGCGGTGCTGCAGGGCAAGGTTTCCAATTACGACACCGACCTTTTTGTGCCGCTGATGAAGCGGGCGGCGGAGCTATGCGGCGTGGATTACGAAAAGGAAACACGGGCGGAAACGGGCACGCGCGGCGCCGCCAGCCTGCGCGTGATCGCTGACCACTCGCGCGCGGCCACATTCCTGATTTCCGATGGCGTAATTCCCGGCAATGAAGGCCGCAGCTACGTGCTGCGCAAGATCATTCGCCGCGCCATCACGCACGGGCGCCTGCTGGGCCAGACCAAGCCGTTCCTCTACGAGATGGTGTTCGCGGTCTGCGATCTGATGCAGGATGCGTACCCGGAGTTGAAGGAGAGCGCGGAGAGAGTGTCCAAAGTAGTGCATACAGAAGAGACACGTTTCGCCCATGCACTTGGTCGTGGGATTCATGAGTGGGAAGAAGTTCGGAAACAGAGGGAACACGACCGGCGCGTGTCTCTTCTGGAAGAACTGGATATCGAGCGGCCTGACATGAAGAGCCGCATTGACGAGATTTATAAACTCGCAGTTAACTCTGACGACTTCGAACGTTTTTTTGAGTTCATTGCACGAGAGTTCGGGGAGCGCAGAGCGGCGCGTTTCCGTTCCGATTGGGACGGAGCCGACAAATTGCCGATGCCCGGTGCCGAAGCTTTTAAGTTGTACGATACCTTCGGATTGCCGCTCGACTTCATGATTGATATGGCGCGCGACCAGGGCATCGCCTTTGACCAAGCTGGTTTCGACACGGCCATGGAGGAGCAGCGCGTTCGCGCCAAGGCTTCCTGGAAAGGCGGGCAGAAGCAGACGGCCAACCCGGCCTATCGCAACCTGCCGGCGACGGCGTTTGAAGGCTATCGCCAGACGGCCTCGCGGGATTGCGAAGTGCTGGCCATCATCGGCGCCAACCACCAGGGCACGCAGGAACTGAAGCCGGGGCACGAAGGCGAGGTCATCCTCGACCACACGCCTTTCTACGCCGAGGCTGGCGGGCAGGTGGGCGACGTGGGCTGGCTCTATGGCGCCGACCACACCACGCTGGTGGCCGAGGTGCGCGGCTGCTATTACCCCATCCAGGGGGTGCGCGCACACAAGATTGTGGCGCGCCAGCCGATTCATGTGGGCGAGCGCGTGGATGCCGTGGTCAACACCGACGTGCGCGCCGAGACCATGCGCAACCACACCGCCACCCACCTGCTGCACGCCGCGCTGCGCGAGGTTCTGGGCAAGCACGTGAAGCAGGCGGGCTCGCTGGTGGCGCCCGACCACCTGCGCTTCGACTTCTCCCACTTCACCGCCGTGGAGGACGAGGAACTGCAGGACATCGAAGATCTGGCCAACAGGGCGGTGCTGCGCAACGAAAAAGTGCAGGTGATCGAGGACGTGCCCCTGGACGTGGCCATCAACGAGTACCACGCCATGGCGCTGTTCGGCGAGAAGTACGGCGACCGGGTGCGGGTGATCAAGATTGGTGATTTCTCCACCGAGCTCTGCGGCGGTACCCACACGGCCGCCACCGGCGAGATCGGCCTGGTCAAGGTGCTGGACGAGGGCAGCGTCTCCAGCGGGGTGCGCCGGGTAAATGCGGTTACGGGCACGGGCTCGCTACATCACTTCCGCGCCGACCACCAGCTGGAATCCGTCGCCCGCGGCTTGGTGCACTTCGGCGAAACGCCGGAGGGCTCGCTGGCCACCGCGCTGCGGCACGAGATCGAGAGCCGCGACGAGGAGATCAAGCGCCTGCGCAAGGAACTGGACAAGGCGCGCATGGAGAAGGCCAGCTCGTCGGTCTCCCAGCTCGACCAGAATGTGCGCGTGGTGCAGGGGGTGAAGGTTCTGGCCACGCGGGTGGACAACCTGGAGCGGCCGCAAATGCGCACCCTGATGGACCAGCTGCGCGACAAGCTGGGCTCGGGGGTGGTGGTGATGGGCTCGGCCTCGGACGGGCGGGTGGCGCTGCTGGTGGGGGTCACCAAGGACCTGACCGGGCGGCTGCAGGCGGGCAAGATCATCCGGCCGATTGCCGAGCGCGTAGGCGGCTCCGGCGGCGGACGTCCCGACATGGCGGAGGCGGGGGGCAAGAACCCTGAGAACCTCGATGCCGCGCTGAGCGAGGCCTATTCGCTCGTTGAATCCATGCTAAAGTAGAACGCTTGCGAAAGCCCTGCGCTTCCACACCTGTTCAAAGCCTATTCCGCGGTTGAGTCCACGCTGAAGCAGCAGATGCTTGTGTGGAGGCGGGGCTCGCCCCGCCCTGCACGGAGCGAGCCCGTGCCCACACGCCAAATCCTCTTCCCATGTTCGGAATCACGGAGCGGATTGAAGCCGGCTGGACTTGGCCGCCCAAACGTTGTATATACCCTGAATTCCGGGCCCGCTTGCGGAGGCCAATATGAACGGCGATCGGGTCCGCTTCATCACCCACCAGGGCCAGCGAATCCTGCTCGCGGACTGCAGCGGCTGCACCGCCGCGCAGTTGGCCACAATTTGTGACTTGGTGCCCAGCTACGTCACAGCCGAACCACGGGGTTCGGTGCTGCTGCTAGCCGACTTTACTAATGCACAAGTAGACCGCAACGCCGTGGAGCACTTGAAAAAGGCCATGGTTTTTGACCGTCCTCACATCAAACGCTCCGCCTGGATTGGCGCCGCCGGGTTCCCCAAGGCCTTTTACGAGAATGTAAAGGCCTTCACGGCTCGTGAGTTCCCCGTCTTTGAAACTCGCGAGCAGGCCTTGGCCTACCTGGTTGGGGAAGGTCAGGAAGAAACCGAGGAACTGGCCTCACCGGCATAAATCGTGCGGTGTTGTCCCTGCGGGACTGGCAAAGCTTCGGAGCGGACCTAATAAACGTGTGGCTATTTCTCGACAATCATCCGTGTTCGCCGTGCGCCCTGGTACCGTTTACCGAAAGCACCTAATTAGCTGCCCTGGGCAGAGCTGATTTGAGTCGCAATAGGCGTTGTAGCAATACTGTGCAGCCGCTCGCAAACACGAAGGCCAGAGCTATAGTTGCAGGAATGAAGTACTGACCCAGCAACTCACGCCCTCTAGTGCTATCGGAAGGGAGGCCCCAGACAATTCCCCAACTGCCAACCCAAAGCCCCACCTGGGGAATGAAATGCTTCAATACCGCCGTCAACATCGCGGCGAGTGCTGCGCCGTAACCAACGAGTCCGATGAGGAAGACCAGCAAACCTTTGGCACCGCTCGATGCAGTCCGAGCGGCAGCATGGAGCAATACCCACGGAGCATAACTCCGACCTGCACGCTGCTGACGTGCCGCTTCAACGAATTGATGGGCTAACGCAGTTGGTTCTCCGAGAGCACGAGTGGCCTGCTCAGCAGCGTGGCTCGTGCCCTGCGCACTCAATTGCTGGATTCGCTCGCCCAGGTGGCTTCTGATTTCAGCAAGGATGTCCTGCTTTTCGACATTTCCAATTTCCTTCAGGCCCTCCGCCACGCCTCTCAGGTATTGCTCAATCAGGACGTTGTCCGTTGCGGTTAATGTAGTCATGAAATCACTCCTTGTTGGCCACACGGGACAGTAGACCAGAAATGCTATGCGAGAAATCGTTCCACGTTTTTGCCATATCACGCGCCCGCTGACGACCAGTACTCGTCAGCCAATAATATTTGCGCGGATGCCCTGCGTCTGCCTCGACCCATTCACTCTTGAGCAGTCCCTCGTTCTTGAGGCGCATGAGTATGGGATACAGGGTTCCCTCCGCGAGTTCCAGGCCAGGCCCATCTTGCAACCGACGCAGTATTTCCAAGCCATACAAACGTTCATCCCACAGAACCGCCAGTATGGCCAGGTCGAGAGAGCCTTTGCGGAGTTGTGCTTCCCATTGACCATCTCGATTACTACCATTGCTGTGCATTGCAGTATACATTGTTATACAATGTATTAGCCCGTGTCAAGGCCGCATAATCGAGCAGCCTGGAAGCAAAAGATCGAAATGCGTCTGATTCACATCTTGGAGATGCGAGCCGGCAAGATTTCAAAGGAACTTGTCCCTGATATGGGGAGCCCGGCGTAATCGTTATCGGCGAAAGTCTCAGCGCAGGAGATGTCCAGTCCGATGGCGCCGTAACCCGAAACGCTAGGAACCTTCAGCTACGCCATTTCAAAGTTACCGGCCCAGAAAGGGGATGGCGCATCTCGCCGCCGTTACGGCGCGCGTCCATATAAGCCTGCTTGAGCTGGAAATACCACTTGGCGGGGCGGTCGGCGTCGTCAATCAGCATCAGGTGGGGATCATGCTTCAGACCTTCCGCCTGCAGTTCCATGGTGCGGCGATCCTGCTCCACGAACTTGGCGAACACAAATTTGAGCAGTTCGGGGCCAAAGGGCAACCAGCGAAAGATGTTCCAGGCTGCTACCACATCAATGCGGCAGCGGTGGCGGGTGATGGGCGTAACTGTGGTCAGGCTGGCGAACCAGTACTTCCCTGCCCGGATGGTCTCGGAGCGCAGGTTGGGAAGGACGAAGTCAATAGTGGTGGTAATGGAGTCGGCGTTGGCATAAAGGCGCAGCAGTTTGTAAGGCGCGCTGTTGGAGGAGGGCGTGTGCGCGCTCATGCGAAAGCCGCCGGGAATGGGCTCAAACGCCTTTTCTTTCTCGTGAATGCTGTGGCGGGAGCGCCACCACCAGGCCTGGTGCACGAAGGGCCCGTGCGCCGGGTCCATCAACCCGATGATGCCGTGGTCCACATTCACCGGCATTTCGGCGGTGAGGTAAGCCAGTTTGTAGCTGGAGGAGAATGTCGGGACGCGAGGCGCGGGGACCGGGGGCTCCTCGGCCTTAGTGGTTCCAGAGCCGAGTGGACCAGGCTCGGGCACGAATACCCAGATGAAATCATCATGCTCGGCGCAAGCCAGGGCGCCGGCGTAAATGCGGTCCACGCGCAGCTTCTGATCCGCGGTCAGCGAGGGAATCAGCTGGCATTGGCCGGTGTGGGCGTCGAATTTCCAGCCGTGATAGCTGCACTCCAGTTGCTGGCCGTCAAAAGCGCCGCAGGAGAGGGGCATACCGCGGTGAGGGCAGGCGTCGCGCAGGGCGAAGGCGTGGCCCTGGGCATCGCGGCCGACGACCAGCGGAATCTCCAGCAGCATCGCCTTCTGCAGGCGATTGTGGCGCACGCGCCCGCTGGGCAGGGCGCGATACCAGAAGCCGCAGAGCATTTCCGCATCCGGCGTCTGGCGGGTGGGAGGGGCTAAGGAGCTCATAGGGAAGCTTCTGAGAATTGTAATTGAGTAATTTGTAATTGGTAATTTACGAACTGCGCATTTGGCAGTTGGCAATTGGCACTTGGCCCATGAAGGTCCTGGGGAGCAGCAAGGCCAGTAGTGGCCAAAATGCTAAGTGCTAATTGCCAAGTGCTGGTCTCAGATGCCCAACCCCATCACGCGGAAGCAGTTAACCTCCTACACCACAGTCACTTAGCTGGATTACCTTTGGTGGTTCTATGGCCTTC
>JBLMXE010000345.1:0-8036 GCA_050257615.1 Chlamydiota bacterium
AGCAGAAGGAAGAGCACTCCAATGGTCAGCGCGCTCTCCACGATCACAGCTCCCCGCTGCTTTCCCCGTTTTTCCATAATGATCACCTTGCTTCTCAGCCGTTGCATTAGAGCCAGTCCCAATCTACGGACTCTGGGTCTGAACCAGTCGTATGGGAATCGCGTAGGGACCTGTGCTGTTTGACGGACCCGAACCCGGCGACGTGCTGCAGGCCGCGGCATTCACCAGGTGCGCCGTCACGGTTTGTCCGGAGACACCGTCCACAAACAAGTCCACGAAGCCAACTACATTCAGTACCTGCTGCGCGTTCCCCGAAGAAATAGGCTGCGAACAGTTATCCCAAATCGGTACCGCGATGATGGAGCGGCTGTCATCCACGTATTGGCCTTCCCAGGTCTCATACTGCCCGTCCGCGATCCAGATGTCCGGATTGGGGCCAATCAGTTGCTCAACACCTGCCTGGGTCGGACCCGCCATGTTGCCCGTCTGCAGCGGATATCCCACGCCGCACTGCACGGTGTCGATGGCTGTGGGGCAGGTATTCAGACACTGTGAAATCTGGCACTGGTAAGTGGCCGCGCCCGGACCGCCCAACTGGATGGAGTAAAACTGGCTGGGTGCTAATGCCCCACCGGGGGTGATGGGTCGCAGGTTCAGCTGAGTTCCCCACTTGTTTTCTGCAAAGGTGGTCACTTGGCCTTGAGAGAAAATCGCCTGCGAGTAGCAAGCATGGCTGGGGTCGTTGCTCAAAATTGTATTGGGCAGGAAGAAGGGCTTCACACAATGGCTGCCCGCCGCCTGCGTGGAGAATTCCCCGGTCGCGCGCGCCACCACATTCATCTTCTGCCACCCGAATGCCCGGGCGAAGAATGTCCCGATGCCATTGCTTCCCGTGCGCGGAACCGTCACCGTAACTCTCTGATTGGTGGTATCCACGGCGACATCCGCCGCGCTAATGGCCACCGGCGTGCCCAGGATCTTGGTCTGCGCCGCCATGACGATGGCGGTACTCTGGGCCGCGCTAGGCTGCGAGGCGGTTGGGTTCCCAAAGGTGTACGCTCCGGCAAGCGCCGCGGCATCGGCCGCGTGCTGGGCGCTGGTACGCGCCGTGTAGGCGATTCCCATGTCTATCGCCATGGCTGCGAACACAAACAAAACCACCAGGAACAATGCCGTCAGGGGCAGTGTGACCCCCCGTTCGCTATTTCTCATCTTCCGCCCTCCCTGCAATCCGGGCTGTCTGTGAGCATGTATTGCACAATGGTAGCCGCAATTGTGCCGGCGGGCAGGTGACCCAGGTCCAGTTGAGAAAGGTCCCTAAGTACAGCGGCAGGTCAGTGACTAGTTGTACATTGCATCGGCTTTGGCGCGGTTACCAACGTGCTCGAGGCGATGCCATAGCTCGGGTTTGCTCCTCCTGCACGGTTCAGCCCGCCTCGGCGTAGGCAGGTGGCGCGCTCTTGTACCTTCTGTATCCCAGGCCAGTCAGCCGAATTACCCCTCGGACTTGTTCTTCTACCAGGCCCTCATTCCTTAGCTCGGAGATCGCCAACCGGGCCGAGGAGCAATCAATGGTTTGCTTCGATAACGTCAAATATTGATCGCGCTGCTGTTCGTAGCGAAACACCAGCATCAGCAGCAGCTCGTTTCGGATCTCTTGCTCAGACATGCTGCGATGTTAGGTACGTAAATAGAACTCCGGAATGGCTCATCGGTGCCACTCGGGGTCACGTGCGGTCATGCGTGAGTTGTCCTGCGGAAGAGCCGGCAAGGAACTTTAGTAATTTAAAACTGGGTGCCCCACCCGCCTCCACATCATGGGTGATTCGAAAAGGCTTATCAACAGCTATGACCGACACACATTGTGTTTGGTCTTTGGAAAGGCATGGCGTAATATGTGCAGCGCATGTCAGAAATGACAGAACTCCAAAAGCGCATTGCGGAACTGGAAGAGGAAAACCGTCGCCTACAGCAGACAGTAGCCGATCTGGAACATTCCTATGACATCACGTTGGAGGCGTTGGGGGATGCCCTCGACCTGAAAGAGGCGCAAACAGAAGGTCATTCTCGGCGTGTTACAGCATTTGCCATTGCCATCGCACGTGCAACGGGTATCACAGCGGACAGCGAATAGGTGCGGGGCATTGCCCGAGGCGCATTTCTGCACGACATTGGAAAGATGGCGATCCCCGATGCCATCCTACGCAAGCCCGGACGCCTCACCCCGCAGGAAATTGAGATCGTGCGTGAGCACCCCTTTAAGGGTTACCAGATGCTGATGAAGATTCCTTTCCTACAGGAAGCAGCACAAGTTGTGTACGCACATCACGAGAGGTTTGACGGTACTGGATATCCACGAGAATTGAAGGGCAGAGAAATACCTCTGGGTGCCCGAATTACCGCTGTTGCCAACACACTCGACGCTATCACGTCCGACCTCCCCTACCGCCCCGCTCAATCTGTCGAGGCTGCCCGGAAAGAGATTCACACGTGGTCAGGACGGCAGTTCGACCCCGAGTTGGTCGAGGTTTTTCTTGCCATGTCACCAACGATCTGGGAAGCCTTGAGACGACAAATTAATGCCCGAACACGTCTGACGTACGGGGGAGGTTCATAGTTGGGAAACCTGGGGGAAACCCGGGGACAAACGGATGAACTGCACCCCAAGAGAACTGTCACCATTATCTCTGTCTCAGTTTTGGGGTGCACTCCACGGAACGGTCCCCGGGGGGCGGCCCACCTTTTCCTCACGTGACCGCGCAAGCATATTCCACAAACAAAACAGAGGGTGCCCCACCCTTTGCGGTTTGTGCAAAGGGTGGGTAAGAGTCGTCACAGAGACCTCATTCAGCTGTGTTGTCCGTTTGCCCTCGCTAAAGCCCGGCAGGGCGGAAATTGCTTTTAGCCCAGGGCGTGAGCCCTGGGAAAAAGTGGCCAAGAATTGCGGCGCGACCCGAGCGCAGCGAGGAAGCGCCCTGAGCGCAGTCGAAGGCGAGCGCCGGGACTGCATTAATGATAGTTTTTATTGCGTATACCAATTGAGAACCGTTCAGCGGGCATAGCGAGCGGAAACCTGCTGGCGAAGTCCCGAGCGCAGCGAAGGAGCTCCTGGTGCCGGGAGGGGGAGTTGAACCCCCAAGGTGCTAAGCACCGGCGGATTTTGAGTCCGCTGCGTCTGCCAGTTCCGCCATCCCGGCTAAGGGTGGGAACACTATCAATCCAAGGTTAATGGAGGGTAAGGTCTTTCGCAAGCCGCCCTAATCGCCGGCCGTTGCTCCGCCCGCCCCGCTTGTGTAAGCTGGCCTGCTTTGCGGCGTGTGATGCGCCACCTTGACTATGCTCGTGAAAAAAACTCATCTATCCGTTATTGGGCTGGTCCTGGCGCTCAGCCTGCCCGCATTCCCGCAGCCTCAGCCAGCCTCCGTGCCGGCCCCCGAGCCCGGCCTGGCGCCCATCCTCCACTACATCTCCACCGCCTGGGGCACGCTCACCCGCAACATGAGCCAATGCGCCAGCGTCGGTGACCCCAAGCTGAAGACCGCCACCACCGTCTATCTGCCCGCCGACTTCCCCGAACCGGCAAGCCTGCAGGCGCTCTCCAGGCAGTGCAAGGTCGAAGTCCAGCGCTTGCCCAAGGTGCTGCACCATCTGGGAGAAATTGACCCGCGCACCATTCACCCGCAGGGCCTGCTTTATCTGGAACATCCTTACGTAGTGCCCGGCGGCCGCTTCAACGAGATGTATGGCTGGGACAGCTACTTCATTATTCGCGGCTTGCTCCAGGACGGCCGCGTGGCCCTGGCCCGCGACATGGTGGAGAACTTCTTCTTCGAGATCGAGCATTACGGTGGCGTGCTCAATGCCAACCGCACCTACTATCTGAGCCGCTCCCAGCCGCCCTTCCTCACCTCCATGATCCTGGGCGTTTACGAAGCGGATAAGACCGCCGGCAAGAATGACCAGGCCTGGCTGCAGCGCGCCTACTCCAGCGCCGTCAAGGATTACCAGCTATGGACCCACGAGCCGCACCTGGCCGGCGCCACCGGTCTGGCGCGCTATTTCGATTTCGGCACCGGCCCCGCGCCCGAAGAGCTGCACAACGATCCCGGCTATTACCGCACTGTGGCCGGCTACTATTTGCTGCATCCCCCGGACGCCGCCGGCCACCTGCTGATGGAAAAAACCACTAACCCGGAGGCCGGCCCTGTCTTCTCCCTCCAGATCTGCTCGGGGGAACAAGTCACCGGCCAGGAGTCGGCCGGCTGCACCCACGTACGAGATCTGCAGCTCACCCCCGACTTCTACAAGGCCGACCGCAGCATGCGCGAGTCGGGTTTCGATCCCTCTTTCCGCTTCGGCCCCTACGACGGCGATACCCACCACTACGCGCCCATCTGCCTCAACAGTCTTCTTTATAAAACAGAGAAAGACCTGGAGCAGATGGCTACCCTGCTGGGCAAGCCGGCGGAAGCGCGCCAGTGGGCTCAGCGCGCCCAGGCCCGCCGCGACGCCATCAACAAGTATCTTTGGGATGAGGAGCGTGGCCTGTTTTTTGATTACAACTTCCAGACCGGAGCGCGTTCCACTTATCACTACATCACCACCCTATATCCTTTGTGGGCGGGCCTGGCCACGCCCCAGCAGGCGCGCGCGGTGGAGCGTAACCTGGGCATTTTGGAGCGGCCCGGCGGCCTGGCCATGAGCGATCAACAGACCGGCGTGCAGTGGGACGCTCCTTATGGCTGGGCGCCCACCCAGTTGGTGGCCATCGAGGGCTTGCGCCGCTACGGATTTAACGAGGATGCCAACCGCATCAGCTACAAGTTCCTCTCCATGGTGAATGAAAACTTCCGGCGCGACGGCACTATTCGCGAAAAATACAACGTCGTGACCCGCTCCGACGAAACCAAAGTCACAGTCGGCTACCAGAGCAACGTGATCGGCTTTGGCTGGACCAACGGCGCGTTCCTGGCGCTCCTGCATGCGCTGCCGCAGGATTGGGTGCAGCGTCTGGAACACCTGCCGGTGACAACCACCCAATGACGGCGCGCCCGACCAGACTCGCCTTATTGGTCGCCGCCGTGCTTCTTCTGCTGGCCGCGCTCGGCTCGCGCTTCACGCTTCCTTTTGGGCCCTGGAAGCGCCTTTCCAGGCAGCCCATCCTCAGCCCTCAGGGCGGCGGCTTCGAATCCGCGGGCACTTTCAACCCGGCGGTAGTCAAAGACGGCGGGCGCTTCGTCATGCTCTATCGCGCCCAGGACAAAGCCGGCACCTCGCGCCTGGGCTACGCCACCAGTAGCGACGGTGTGCACTTCACCCGCCGCGCCCAGCCCCTATTTGTTCCGAAAACGGATTATGAAAAAGATGGCGGCGTCGAGGACCCGCGCCTGCTCAAGATCGGCGCCATCTGGTACCTGACTTACACCGGCTACAACAAGCGCGACGCCCAGCTCTGCCTGGCCACCTCCCGCGACCTCATCCACTGGCAGCGCCGCGGCGTTATCCTGCCCGCCTATAAAGGCAAGTGGAACGTGAAGTGGACCAAGTCGGGCGCTATCGTCCCGCGCAAGATCGCCGATAAGTGGTGGATGTATTACCTGGGCACCAAGCCCGACAACACCGATCAGATGGGCCTGGCCTGGTCCTCCGATCTGCTGCACTGGACCGACGCGCTCCCTCAGCCGGTACTGCCCCGCCGCCCTGGGCAGTTTGATTCGCGCGTGGTCGAACCGGGCCCGCCGCCGGTGATCACCAAGGACGGCATTTTGCTTATTTATAACGGCGCCGACGATCACCTGGTTTACCGCACCGGCTGGGTGCTGTTCGACAAGAATGATCCCAGCAAGGTACTGGCCCGCTCCGACACGCCGATTTTCGAACCCGAGGAAGAATGGGAAAAAGTCGGCCAGGTGCCCAACGTGGTCTTCGTGGAAGGTCTGGTGCGCGCCGGCAAGCGCTGGCTTTTCTACTATGGCGGCGCCGACAAGTATGTGGGTGTAGCGGAAGCGCAAGCGCGCCCCTAGCCTGCCTGTGTGGGATCTGACTGTGTGGGGACCGGGGCTCTGCCCCGGTCAGAGGCCACACTTTACGGCTTCGACTGTAGCTTGCTGGCTAGTTCCAACTCCGCCGCCGCTTGCTGGGAGTCTCCCAGCGCCCGGTACGATTCCCCCAGCAGATGGTGAGCAACATAGTTGTTGGGATCCATTTTCAGCGCGTGCTTAAGCGTACGCACCGCCAGCTGCGGCTCGCCTTTGTTCAGCAGCACCTTGCCCATCAGGATGTAGGGCCCGCTGGCGGTCGAATCCAGCCAGATGGAGCGCTGCAGCAGCCGTTCCGCGTCGTCCCACTTCAGCACCCGGGTGTAATCATCGGCCAGCTTGTAATAAGTGGGTGCGTGCGCCGGATTGAGCGCCAGCTCCTGCTGGAATTGCGTGATTGACTCCGGAATCCGCGACTTGTAGAGATACAGCTCGCCCAGGAAATAGTGCGCCAGGGGCAGCTTGGGGTCGAGAGCGATGGCTTGCTTGGCGTACTGCTCGGCGATGGGATCAAACTCTTCGCGCAGCAGCATGCGGGCCGCGAACAGGTAGGCCGGGGCCGAATCCGGTGCCACCCCGTACATGCCGGCGAACGCCTTACGCGCCTTGTCATACTGCCGCAGCTGGATATAGCAGATGCCCAGCACGTAGCTGGCGTCCACATTGGCTGAGGAATACCACGAATTCACCTTCTCCAGCAGGGGGACGGCCTGGGCGGGGCGGCCGGAAAAGTAATAAGCCAGCCCCAATAGCTGCGTGGCCTCCCCGTCATTGGGGTCATCCTGCAGCGCCGCCTGCAGGTATTGGGAGGCGGTCATGAAATCGCTGTGCTTGTAGTAGGCGATCCCAAACTCGCGATTCAGGCCTTTCATCTTCGGGTCCTGCACCTGTAACCGGTGCAACTGGGCGATGCCCTCGTCGAATTTGCCCTGATCTATCAGAGTGCGGGCGTGCGCAAAACTCGCAGCGGGGTCAGTGGGGGCGGTGGAAGACGGGGCTGTAGCCTGGATGCCCGGCCCAGGCGCCTGCGGCAGCGCGCCTGGCTTGCCGCCTTGGCCCAGCATAGGGAGTAACAGCAGGAAAGTTAGAACCATGGAGGAAACTCGATCGCAAAATACTACTCCCAATTCGCCGGCCAGGGGAAACCGTTGGCAGCGCCTGAGCTCTCAGCGCTGTTTTACCTGGCGGCAAAAGCTTGATAAGATGCGGCTCTCCTCCGGCGGCAGGGATGAAAGGGCTACCCCGCATACGCGCTTTTGCTGCATGCCTTGCGTTCAGCTTCATAGCCTTATTCAGCTTGAGAGCCTCCGCCCAGCTGCCTCTCGGCTTGGCGGGCAAAGCAGTTGATCCCTTCAGTGTCAGCCGGCTGACAGTGCTGATCTTTGTGCGCACCGATTGCCCCCTTTCCAGCCGCTACGCCCCGGAAATCCAGCGCCAGGCGCGCGAGTTTGCCCAGCGCGGTGTAAAGTTCTGGCTGGTTTATCCCGACCCGGCGGAAACTCCAGCGAGCATTCAAAAATACCTGGCCGACTACGGTTACAGCCTTCCTGCTCTGCGCGATACGCAGCATTTCCTGGTCAAGAAAGCGGAGGCGGAGATCACTCCGGAAGCGGCTGTTTTTAAGGGAGATAAGCTCCTCTACCATGGCCGCATTGACGACCGGGTGAAGGATTTTGGCCAGACCCGCGTGGTAGTCACCACGCACGATCTGGAAGACTCCATCTCCTCCGCCGTGTCCGGCAAGCCGGTTCCAAACCCTGCCACCCAGGCGGTGGGCTGCTACATATCTGATCTGCAGAGAAACGCTATCTCGCACTTGCCGGACTGTTGGCGGGCACAATCCAGGCCCTGCTTGGCGCTGCGCAAACCAAGGCGCCGCCGAGCGAAGCCGTACCTGCTCGCCCTACCTACAGCCGCGATGTCGCGGCCATCCTCTATGCCAACTGTGTGCAATGTCACCAGCCAGGTGGCTCAGGGCCCATTTCGCTGCTCACCTAC
>JBLMXE010000346.1:0-3393 GCA_050257615.1 Chlamydiota bacterium
AAGTTCGCCCAGTTGGTCTCGCCGGTGGAGATTAATCTTGTGCCTTTGGCTGCTTCCACCCCGCCCGCCCAGAGGCATTACTTTGTAACGCTCGGGGCAGGGAAGGCACAGGCTGAGCGCATTCCCAGAGGCCGCTTTGGCACCCTCAGTGAAATCCGCGCCTTGGCCGGGTGGCTCGAGTCGCGTTCGGATATCGTATCTGTGCTGGTGGTGAGCAGTGCGCCTCATCTGCGCCGCATTCGGCTGTGCTGTCAGGCTTTGCTGCCCTCCCGCGTCCGCCTGCATTTCCTTGCCACACCTAACGACGGCTGCCTGGCCCGCGGCACCTGGTGGCACAGCCACCAATCCAGGGCGCTCGTCCTCAAAGAACTGGGCAAGCTGCTCATCTATCGCTTCCTGGTAACAGCGGCGAGAAAACGGGACTAAACCAGCGCCTTGTCTCCACGCTGGACCACCGGTCGGGAACCCGCCGGCAGCATCATTTCAATGCAGCGCAACTGCAGACAATTGCAGTCAAAATGCTGGCGCCGGTGACCGGATGGGTCATGTACTCACTCGTGTCAGTGACATACAGCGCCAAAACAGTGTGGTTGTTCAATTGCTTCTTTCCCACCAGTCGTATGAGGCGCACAGCCTTGAGGTCTATGTTTTTCTGCTGGATTGAACTGGAGGAGGAACAAAACAAAAAATGAAGATAAAACAAATTGCGGTACTGGCGGTTGTGATTGCTGCAATATGCATTTCGGCGGGGGCTTCCACGATTGACCTTACCTTTGAGGGTATCGCTCCGTATCCCAGCAACAACGATGTGCAGATCCTAAACTTTTACAATGGCGGCACCAGCAGCGTCGGAACAAGCGGCCCGAATTACGGCATCTCGTTTCCGGATAATGCGCTGCTTATCTGCCTGAATACGCTCAGTACTTTTTGTTCGAACACCTCTCGCGGCGGACAGGGCGATCCCAATTCTCAACTGGGCGGACTGTACTTCCTCACAGGGTCGAGCACCTACTTGAATGATCCCGCAGGCTTCACCACCGGGTTCTCCTTCAATTATGCCGCCCCCTACTACGGCGGTTCGATTGAGGTTTACAGCGGCCTGAATGGGACGGGTACCCTGCTCGCCAGTCTGACACTTCCTACTACGACGAGTGGACCCTGTCCCAATTACGGCGCCGGTTATTGCCCGTTCTTCCCCATCGGGGTGACCTTCGCCGGCACTGCCCAGTCCATTAATTTCGGCGGCACCGCAAACTACATCGTCTTTGACGATGTGACCTTTGGTAGCCCCACCCCAGGTCCCGGTCCCAACGCTCCCGAGCCCAGCAGCTTGGCCATTTTTGGCTCTGGAATAGTGGGATTGGCTGGCTTGCTTCGCCGCCGGTTCAAGTCCTAAGCTGATCGCACCCGCGTTTCCTAAGCCGGAGCGTTTGCTCCGGCTTTTTCTTGCGCAATTGTCCGCTGCATTCTCCAGGTCGCCGGCCGCTCATGTTTCCGTCTCAACCTGAGATAGGCTAGTTCTTGCCGGGAAGCGTATAATCTGGCTCCATCGGGCGCGGTCTCTCCCAACTGTGATTTAGGTCAATGCGTTTTACCAGCTAACCAGAGTTTACGTTCTTGCTTCTCTGTTTTGGAATTCCAGCCAAGTCAGCCGCGCCTTCCTTTTGTTTCCCAGCCGGCTAATCGTTCAGCTTTGTTAGGGCGCATACTGGCTATAGTTTCCAGAGATTGGCAAATTTCTTGCATAGCGGCGGCTCCCTGCGCGATTTCCTGTGGATGGCAATAGGTAAGGAGATAGCCCTTGGGATAGTCGGTTTTGAGCCGCCGCCAGGCGGCGATGGTGGTCGCAACGCTTCCCCTGAACTCCCACCATTCGGTCACGAATTCCACCACATCTTTCGGGCAGTTCATCGCAATCAATCCTCAGTGCCTTCGAAGCGCGCGGTCACCGCGGGGTTAGCCGTGGAAGCCGGAGTTGCCGGGGGAATTACGCGCTCCTGGGAACTGGGCTCGGCCCGCAGATTTCAGGCACCAACGGACCTTTATCACGAATTTTGCATCTAATTACCTGCTGGCCGACTGCGGAGAGGAACATGGAACAAGGGCTTGATCGCGTTCGCATTCTGGCTGACGCCATGAATTACCTGGACTACTCTTACTGCCGTGGCTCGATTGTGGAGTGGGTGCTCACCTCGCCTGAGGGAGCCGCCTACAGCATCGTGCGCCGGCTCTTTATCGAGGTGGTGGAGGAGTCCTGCGCCGCCGGCAATCTGCTGCAGGCAGCTTGAACTGAAGCTAAAGCAACCCCTCCATTCCTTCCTGAGCTGCAAACTGCCTTTCGTTGCCTCCTCTTAGCAAGTTGAAATTTCGTCTCTGTATACCCCATAGGGGTATAATGTATCTGTCTGGGAGGGGAGATGAGCAGCATACAAAACGGAGGCGGCGACCGGCCACAGCACGCCGCCTATATGGACGAGGCGCTGAAGGGCCGCCTCCTCTTACGCCTGAAGCGCATCGAGGGCCAAGTGCGGGGACTGCAGCGCATGGTGGAAGAGGAGCGCTACTGCCCCGACGTGATGGAACAGGTATCAGCCGTGCAGGAGTCGCTGCGCGCGGTGGGCCAGCTACTGCTGCGCAACCACCTGCAACATTGCGTAACCGGGGCGGTCCGTTCCGGAGACGAGACGCGCTCCAACCAGGTGTACGACGAACTGGCGTCGCTATTCTTTAAGCACGCGCGTTGAGGTGGATATGGCGGAACTCGTGGAAGATCCTGTTTGTCACATGAAGGTGGACCCGGCCAAGGCGCGGGCCACAGCCGAGCACCAGGGTAAAACCTATTACTTCTGCTGCCCAGGTTGCGCGCAGAAGTTCCAGGCGGAGCCCGCAAGCTATCTCGCGCCTGCAGCTGGCGGGGCGGGACTGGTGCAGCTGGGCATGGCCAAAACAGGCGGTGCGCAATCCCACGGCCCCGCTCATAGCGGTCTGATCAACCTGGGAGTCCCGGCCAGCGCTCCGGCGAAGGACCCTGTGTGCGGCATGAGCGTGAATCCCGCCAGTGCCAAGTACAGGACCGAGCACCGCGGCCAAGCCATTTACTTCTGCTCGCCTTCCTGCCAGCAGAAGTTCCAGGCGCAGCCAGATAAGTATTTGCATCCTCCGGCGGCGTCCGTTGACGAGGCGCCTCTGCGAGTTGGGCCATCGCAGGCAAAGCCTGCCGTGGCTCCCGCGCCTTCACCGGCCGGCGCGGCGGTTTACACGTGTCCTATGGACCCAGAAGTCCGGCAGTCGCACCCCGGCGCATGTCCCAAGTGCGGCATGGACCTGGAGCCGGAAGTGGTGGCCCCCACCGCGGTCAAAATCGAATACACCTGCCCCATGCACCCGGAAATC
>JBLMXE010000347.1:0-10479 GCA_050257615.1 Chlamydiota bacterium
CCCGCCGCGGCCATGCGTCCATCGGTGGCGCGCGAGGTCACCACCTCAAATCCCAATTCCCGAAGATAGGTTGCCCAGAAGGGACCGCGGTCATAGAAGAACATGGCGCGGGGCAGGCCGACGCGTAGCCGAGCATGGCCGTTGGCCTTCACCGGCGCGGCTGCGACTGACTGCTCCAGCAATCTATCGCGGAGTTCGACCAGGTCCTCGATCACCGGTTTGCGGTCGCCCCGCGGGCGCTTGCGGAACTTGTCAGAGCATTTGTCGCCCCAGTAGCTGCGCTGGCCCTCAATCACGAACTCCTTCATGTCGCAATAGTTGGAACAGGCCCTGCACACGAAATCGCGGGTGGAAAAATCCACCTGATTCAAATCGTAGCCCCGGAAGCGGCTGCGCTCGCGGCGTACCTGCATGCGCTCGCGCGCGATCAGGGCCATGCCGATGGCGCCGATCACCCCGTTGTGCGGCGGCACAATGATGGTCTTGCCCAGAATCTGCGAGAAAGCCGCCGCCACGGCGTCGTTATAGGCGGTGCCTCCCTGGAAGAAGATCACGTCGCCGATCTTGCGCCCGCGCACCACCCGGTTCAGGTAATTCAGGGCGACGGAATAAGCCAGACCCGCGCACAAATCGGCCACCTGCGCACCCTTGCGCAGCAGGCCGTTTACGTCGCGCTCCATGAATACCGTGCAGCGCTCGCCCAGCCGCGCTGGTTTTTGGGAAGCGAGTGCCAGCCGGGCGAACTCGCCCTTGATGGAAATACCCAGCCGCTCCGCCTGCTCTTCCAGGAACGAGCCCGTGCCCGCCGCGCACGCCTCATTCATGGTGAAATCCACCACTACGCCGCGCTCGATGCGGATGAACTTGGAATCCTGCCCGCCGATTTCGAAAATGGTGTCCACAGGCGCCATGTTCATTTCCCGGCACACGTGCATGGCTCCGGTCTTATGGGCGGTGATCTCGTCAGTCACAATGTCGGCGCCCACCAGCTCGCCAATCAGTTCGCGACCCGAGCCCGTCGTGCCTACGCCGCGAATGTCGAGCCGCTCGCCCAGTTCCGACTGGATTTCCGCCAGTCCCCGGTTGACCACCTCAATGGGTCGCCCCTCGGTGGCGAGATAGATTTCCTTCAGCAGCCGCCCCTTCCCGTCGAGCACCACCAGGTTGGTGCTGACTGAGCCGATATCAATGCCCAGGTAAGCTTCCACTGCGTGCGCGTTCGTGAATGGCGGCGGGGCCGAGGCTCGGTCGCGCAACAGTTCCACGTTGGCCAGCGACAGCGGGTCAGTAGAAGGGAAGTCCTGCCGCGCGGCCGCGACTTCCCGCAGACGCTCAATTCCGGAGAAGCGGCGTCCTGCCGGCCTTTCGGCCTCAAACAATGCTGCCCCCAGCGCCCCCAGCCAGGAGTACAGCTCAGGCACGATGAATTGGTCTTCCTGCAGCTTGAACGTCTCGCGGAGCGCGTTGCGCACGCCCTGGTTCAGCGCTACTCCCCCGATGAACAGCACCGGCGGCGCCACCTGGTGTCCCTTGACGATGCTGGATTTAAAGTTGCGCGCGACCGCGTCACATAGCCCGCGCAGAATCTGGTCGGTGCTGTAGCCCTTCTGCTGGGCGTGAATCATGTCGGTCTTGGCGAAAACGGAACAGCGGCCGGCCACCCGCGCCGTGCAACGGGCTCCGCAGGCCGCCCGTCCCACGTCTTCCACGGCATAGCGCAGCCGCGAGGCCTGCTGTTCGATGAAGCCGCCGGTGCCGGCCGCGCAATCGCCGCTGGCTGAATAGTCGGCGATCCCCAGATAGCTGGAGTGGTCGTCCGGGTCGAGCCGGATGTATTTGCAGGTTTCGCCGCCCATCTCAAAAACCGTGCGGGCGTGCGGGTAGAAGGTGCGCACGCCCTTGGCCACGGCGCAAAACTCATTCTCAAATTCGGCTTCCAGCGCTTCCGCAATCAGTCGCCCGCCCAAGCCGGTTACGCGCACGCCGCCGACGGCTTCCTGCGCCACGCACCCCAGGAACTCCTGCAGCAACTCCAGGGCGGCCTGCAGTGGGTTGCCGTGCACCGGCCGGATGCGGGACAGAACGAGGGAAGTGCCTTTTGGCCCCGCGGCAGGGAAGAAGGAGTTACTCTTTTCTATGAGCTGGCGGAACAGGCCGGTGGACCGCGCATCGCCGATGGCGGCCAGCTTCAGGCTTACAGCCCCGATGTCTAATCCGAGGTGGATTTTCATCTGCGCACACTTCCGGCTCCGGCTTCGCTGGCAGTATCGGCCGCCGTACTAACAACTGGCTGTGATTCTTATCACTCAGGTGTGTGCGGTCTTGGCGGGAGCCGCCGGCCGCAAATGACACTTCAGGTCCAATGCTCTGCCCAAGACCGCTCCCAGCCCCGACAATCCCTTATCACAAGCGGATGTGATAAGAGCTTGTAAGTCACTGAAAATGAGGATGGTTATTATCCGCTCAGCACTCCCATCAACCCCTTGAACCACTAATTTCCGCCGTTCGCTACAAAGCGATTCGACTTCTGCCCAAATCGGGCAACAATGTGTAGCGAATTTAATCAGGAGAACGTGTATCCGTAAGTCCTTGAGTATCAATGATCCACAATGCCTGCCAGGGAAGGTGAGGTTATGAGCACTTCGACGCATCCGGTGTCCGGCAACGAGCTCGTCCAGATCACTTCCGTAGAAGACATGATCCGCCAGCGCGTGGCTGAAGAACGAGCCCGCCTGGAAACGGAAGCCGGCTTGGTTCACAAGCAGGTTCACCACTTCCACAAGCCCATCGAGCGCCTCTTTACCGCCGACCAGCGCCATCGCACCACCCTGCTTTTTGGCGGCCTGACTTGGAAGCACGAAAAGCTGGTCCACGGCGCTCTGGAGGGTCTGGGCTACCGTTGCGAAGTCGTGCCCACGCCCAACGTGAAGGCTTTCCAGCTGGGGAAGGAGTATGGCAACAACGGCCAGTGCAACCCCACCTACTTCACCGTCGGCAACCTGGTGCAGTATCTGCAGACGCTGGAAGAGTCGGGACAGAAGCGCCAGGATTTGATCAATAACTACGTCTTCCTGACCGCCGGCGCCTGCGGTCCCTGCCGCTTCGGCATGTACGAGTCGGAATACCGGCTGGCCCTGCGCAACGCCGGCTACGACGGCTTCCGCGTGCTCCTGTTCCAGCAGTCCGGCGGCCTGAATCAGGCCGAAGCGGAAGCCGGCCTGGATATGAACCTGGATTTCTTCCTCAGCATCCTCAACGGCCTGAACATGGGCGACGTGATCAACGAACTGGCCCACCAGGTGCGCGCTTTCGAGCTCAACCCGGGCGACACCGACGCCGTGCTCGACGAAGTGATTGACTACATGCACGAGGTGCTCAAGAAGAAGTCGCCCTGGAGCGTGGAAGCCAAGCTGGGCAAGTTCGCCGGCAAGCTGCCCGCCAAGGCCGCGGTCGAGTACCTGGGTAAGTTCCTGGAGCAGCTTTACAGCGACGACTATGTCGAGGCGCTGCACCACTGCCGCGACCGCTTCAACTCCATTCCCGTGGACCGGCTCAAGGTAAAGCCCATCGTGAAAATCACGGGCGAGTTCTGGGCCCAGACCACGGAAGGGGACGGCAACTTCAATATGTTCCGCTTCCTGAATAAGGAAGGGGCGCAGATTATCGTCGAGCCCATCGCCACCTGGATCAACTACCTGATCCACCAGGTCATCCAGAAGAGCCGCGACCGCCGCGGCCTGGAAGAGGGTGCGGTGATGCCCGCTGCCTGGCGCATTGACAAGCACGCCAAGATCGAATGGGCCTACCGCAACAAACTGCTCAAGCTGAAGGCGGCGGAAAAAATCTTCGCCCGCGAATACCACAAGATCATCGAGGCCCTGGGCGGCACGGCGCACAAGCTGGTCAACCAGTACGAGCTGCAGCGTGTAGGTCACCCCTACTACAACACCCGAGCCGAGGGCGGCGAAGGCCACCTCGAAGTCGCCAAGAACATTTACTACACCAACCACGAGTTGGCCCACATGGTCCTCTCGCTGAAGCCCTTCGGCTGCATGCCTTCCACCCAGTCCGACGGCGCGCAATCGGCCGTGGTGGCTCATTACAAAGACATGATTTACCTGCCCATCGAAACCTCCGGCGAGGGCGAAATCAACGCCCATAGCCGTGTCCAGATGGCGCTGGGCGAAGCCAAGGCCAAGGCCAAGCTGGAGTTCAAGGATGTGCTGCAGAAGATTGGCAAGACCACGGATGAGTTGAAGGCCTATGTGGCCGAGCATCCGGAGATGTCGAAGGCCATCTACCATGTGCCCAAGTACAAAGGCGTGATCGGGACCGCGGCCAACTTCGCCGTCCATGTGGCGGAGAAGATGGGCGCGCAGGTGCCGTACCACGTAGAAGCGCATTAGACGAACTGTGTGGGGATGGGGTTCCGCCACGTCCGACCGGGTCGAAGACCCGGTCCCGCACAGTTCTTGACCAGGGCCAACGACCGACAGCCAACGACTAAAGACGGGGTGTAAATGCCGGGACTAACCGAAAAAGCGAATCCGCAAAAGAAATACGAGCTGCTGTGGATGGGCGTGGACGTGGGCTCGACCACGGTCAAAGTCGTCGTCATTGACGGCGAGACCGACGACATCCTCTGGCAGGACTACCAGCGCCACGAGACCAAGCAGCCGGAAAAAGCGCTGGAGATGTTGCAGGCCATCCAGGCCGATTTCCCCGCCACGCCGAACGAAAACTACCGCGTCTTCATCACCGGCTCCGGCGGCAGCACCGTCTCCAAGCACATTGGCGCCAAGTTCGTGCAGGAAGTGAACGCGGTTTCGCTGGCCGTCGAGAAGCTCTACCCCGAGTGCGGCTCGGTCATCGAGCTAGGCGGGCAGGACGCCAAGATCATCATCTTCAAGGAAGACCCGGAGACCGGCAAAAAGAAGAAGCTGCCCTCCATGAACGACAAGTGCGCGGGCGGCACCGGCGCGGTCATTGACAAGATCAACGCCAAGCTGCGCATTCCCTCCGATCAGCTCTGCCAGATGGGCTACAACGGGCTGAAGCTGCATCCCGTGGCCGGTAAGTGCGGCGTCTTTGCCGAAACCGATATCAACAGTCTGCAGAAGCAGGGCGTGCCTCCGCCAGAGCTGATGGCGTCGCTGTTCGAGTCCATCGTGCAGCAGAACCTCTCGGTGCTCACTCGCGGCAACACTCTGCGGCCCGTGGTGCTGCTACTGGGCGGTCCCAACTGCTACATCAAGGGCATGCGCGACTGCTGGAAGCACAACATCCCCAAAATCTGGGAAGAGCGCAATTACCCGTTGCCCGAGGGCGTAAATCCAGAAGACCTGGTGCGCACGCCCGATAACGCCCAGTACTTCGCCTGCATTGGCGCGGTTGAATTCGGCAAGCAGGAAGACCCGGGCGTAGGCGTGTACCTGGGCTACGAAAAGCTGCAGTGGTACATCACCGAGGGCCGCGCCATTGAGAAAGCCAAGAAGGGCGGCGCCCAGGCCCTGGCCAAGACGCCCGACGAACTGGAAGCCTTCAAGCAGAAATACACCAAGAAGAAATTTGTGCCCACGACGTTCCAGCCGGGGCAGGTGGTGGAAGGCTTTATCGGCATAGATGGCGGCTCCACCTCCACCAAAGCGGTGCTGGTGGACCGGAACCGCAATATTCTGTGCAAGACCTACCAGCTCTCCAAGGGCAATCCCATTGAGGACACGCAGGAGGTCATCGGCAAAATCGCCAAGCAGGTGACCGACCAGGGCGCGACCATCAAGATTCTGGGCGTGGGCACCACCGGCTATGCCAAGGACATTCTGAAGGACGCTGTGGGCGCCGACGTGGCGCTGGTGGAAACCGTGGCCCATACCCAGGCCGCGCTGCACTTCTATCCCGACGCGGATGTCATCTGCGACGTAGGCGGCCAGGACATCAAGATCATCATCCTCAAGGATGGCCGCGTAAAAGATTTCAAGCTCAACACCCAGTGCTCCGCCGGCAACGGCTACTTCCTGCAGGGCACCTGCGAGAGCTTCGGCTTCAAGGTGGAAGAGTTCGCCGACATCGCCTTCGCCGCCAAAGGATACCCGCAGTTCGGCTACGGCTGCGCCGTGTTCATGCAGTCCGACATCGTGGATTTCCAGCGCCAGGGCTGGAAGCCGGAAGAGATCATGGCCGGCCTGTGCAACGTGCTGCCCAAGAACATCTGGCTGTACGTTTCCCAGATTCCGAACCTCTCGGCCATTGGGCGCAAATTCATTCTGCAGGGCGGCACGCAGCACAACCTGGCGGCGGTGAAGTCGCAGGTGGACTTCATCGAGTCGCGTTTCAAGGGCAAGGATGTGCAGGCCGAAGTGATCGTCCACCAGCACTGCGGCGAAGCCGGCGCTATCGGCTGCGCCTTCGAGGCCGTGCGCCTGTGGGAGAACGGCATGCAGACCGAGTTCATCGGCCTGGATGGCGTGGCCTCCATCAGCTTCACCACCACGCGCAACGAGAACACGCGCTGCTACTTCTGCAAGAACAAATGTCTTCGCACCTTCATTGACGTCAAGACGGTTACGCCCAACCCGAACTACAAGCCGCCCTCGAAAACCAAGGTGCCGCTGGCGGAGGGCGCGCAGCGCCTGATCATCGCCACCTGCGAAAAGGGAACAGTGGAGAACGTGGACGAGATGCGCGTCATCAAGGGCAACATTGACGCCATCAAGAAAGAGAACCCGAACCTGGTGGAAGTGGCGGCCAAGGCGGCCTTCAAGGATTACGAGCCGCCCGTGGTGGCCGACCCGCTGCCCAAGTTCGCCATCACCGCGACGCAGAAAAAGCGCGTTGAGCTCATGAAGAAGCGCGGCGAGCTGAAAATCGGCATGCCCAAGGCCCTCAATATGTATTCTTGCGGGCCCTTCTTCACCGCCTACTTCCAGTCGCTGGGCCTGAAAGCGGAGAACCTCTTCTGGTCCGAGTACACCAGCGAGCAGCTCTACAAGGAAGGCGCCAAGCGCGGCGCCATTGATCCCTGCTTCCCGTCGAAGGTTGGCATTCCGCACGTCCACAACCTGCTTTACGTGATTCACCCCAAGAAGCAGCTCGACATCATCTTCTTCCCCATGATTGACTCGCTGCCCACTTTCCTGAAGCACACCCAGGCCAGCCGCGCCTGCCCCACGGTGACGGCCACGCCCGCCTCCGTGAAGGCGGCTTTCACCAAGGAAGCCGACCTGTTCAAGGAAAAGGGCGTCATCTGGAAGGACACGCTCATCGCTCTCGATCAGCACAAAATCGCCCATCGCCAGATGTACGAGGACTGGAAAGACATCCTGGGCCTGACCGAGGAAGAAAACTACCGCGCCGTGGAGCAAGGCTTAAAGGCGCTGGACAAGTTTGCTGACGACATCATGCGCAGCCAGGCGCGCGAGATTCTCAAGAAGCTGGAGGCGGAGGATCGCCTGGGCATCGTGCTGCTGGGCCGGCCTTACCACCACGATCCCGGCATCAACCACGAGATTCTGGAGGAATTCCAGAAGCTTGGCTACCCGGTCTTCTCGCAGGATTCGCTACCCATAGATGAGGAGATTATCTGGAAGCTCTTCGGCGACGAGGTCAAAGCTGGCATCATCCAGCACCCCTTGGATGTCACCGATGCCTGGAAAAACTCCTACTCTGAGAACACCTCGCGCAAGGTGTGGTCGGCCAAGTACGTGGGCCGTCACCCCAACCTGGTGGCTTTGGAGCTCTCCAGCTTCAAATGCGGCCACGACGCTCCCATCTACACCGTGATTGAAGAGGTAGTGGAGCACACGGGCACGCCCTACTTCTGCTTCAAGGACATTGACGAGAACAAGCCCAGCGGCTCCATTAAGATTCGCGTGGAGACCATCGGCTACTTCCTGAAGCGCTACCGCGAGGACATGGTGCGGGAGAAGCAGAAGCGGGTGACTATTGACGAGCAGCTGAAGAAATTCGAAGAGCAGCTGCGCCAGGAATTGGCCATCGCCGAGAGGTACAAGCACGTGGAGCAGCCGCAGGCGCCCGCCGACGGCCTCATCCAGATCGGCAGTGCTCCCATGCCCGAAGCCGCCCAGCAAGACGAACTGGTGGAGATGAGCGGCGACTAAAAACCCCTTTTACCACAGAGTCACAGAGAAAAACGATTGAAGATTGATGAATGACGAATGAAAAACCTCCGCTTTTGACGGAGGTTGTCATTCTTCAATCTTCACTCTTCAATTGCTTTCTCTGGGCCTCTGTGTCTCTGTGGTGAACTGGTTTTTTGTACAATAGTCCCATGCTGATGGAAGCCGACAAGGTGATGTTTGAGATCTACCGCGAGACTGCCTATACCGGCAAATACCGCGTGGTGTACTTCACCGAACTCAACGAGGCCAACAAGGAATACGAGATCAATCGCGCCCTGTCCGGCGAGCACTTCTACGACGGCTTCATCAAGAACTTCCGCAAGGAAGAGGCCAAGGACCGCATTGACGCCTTGCTCAAGCGCCTGAATGAAGGCGAAAAGCTTACTCCCGCTGACATCGAGCGCGAACTGGCGCCCTACACTCCTGAGCCCAGCAACTAAGAAAAGCGCACTTGGCACTTAGCAATTGGCATTTGGCCCCCGGGAGCATTGCAGATTTTCGTCGGCGGGGCAGCAGTAGCCCACACCGGCCACATGCTAAGTGCCAAATGCCAAGTGCCGGTTGCTAAGTGCCTGAGGCGCAGAAAGTTTCGTCAACCCCCGCTCGCTGCGCTATAATTCACGCCACCTATGGCGAGCGCACCCGGGACAGAACCCAAGGCCCCCGGCATGGTGCCGGACGAACTGAAATCTGAGCCCCGATCCAAGGGCATTGTCACTCCCCGCAAGAAAAAACCAAAAGAACTGGCGGTCATCACCGAGTGCTGCACCGGATGCGCCGGCTCGCCCGCCTGCGTCGAATACTGCCCGGTGGAAGACTGCATGTTTTGGGTGCCGGATGAGGACCACCCGCCCTTCGGTCGCATCCAGGTAGACCCCATCCTGTGCATCGGCTGCAAAAAGTGCACCAGCAAGGGCCCGGATGGCAGCTTCCTCGACGGTTGCCCCTGGGACGCCATCGTGATGGTGGACACCACCGAGGTGGAAAAAGAAGTCGGCGTCATGACCTACTGAAGCGCGCCCCTACTTTCCTCCTTACGGCGTCAGGAGAGTAGTTGGTAGCTGGCAGTAAGTAGTTGGTTGTATCACTACCGTCGCGCTACCAACTACTAGCTACCAGTTTACTAACTAAATGTGGGTTATTACTGTGCCTCTTGGTCAGTGCTCTCCTGAAACTCACATCCCGCATCCAAGTGTGGGACGCGGGCAGGACGCCAAGTACCGACCCGCGTATCTCAAGCTTATGCCCCCTGCCACGGACAAGCCCGGCAGCTTCATGCTCGGCGCCATCATTGTCCTGATCGTGTTCTTCCTGCTGGCGGGATTCTGGCTGCGCTATCACAAGACTGCGCCCACGCCCTCGATGAAGGGTACGCCTGTGTCGCCGCAATAGTCAGGAGTCAGGACTCAGCGGAAAATAGTAGTCGGTAGCTGGTAGTTAGTAGTTGGGGGCGAGGACCGGCGGGTATCATCAACTACCAACTGCCAGCTACTAACTACCTGCTGGCGCCCGACTACCGGTTTTGAGTTCTCTGCCTGATCGCGTGTTCCGTCAGAACAGCCTGCTGCCGAATCCGGTCAGGCAAGCCCGGCTGCTCCCGCTCGTAGCGCGCGATGGCGGGCAGATCATCGGCCGTTCCGATTACATAAAGAGCGCGCAGCGCCTCCCAAACCTGGTCCTCGCCGGGATCAACCACTGCGATCTGAGCCCCGGCGGCGACCTCGGCCCCGCGCGGCACACTTATCGCTGCCACGCGTCCGGTTATCGGAGAACGCGCCTCCACACCCTTTCCCTGGCTGCGAATGGTTGCCACCAGGCCGCCTTCGCGTACCGCCGTGCCCGCCTTGGCCGCGTCGGTCAGCTTTCCGGCTGCGGGCGCAACGATGCTGGCGGATTGCAGCAGGGAGACGATTTGCGCCCGCCCACTAGCATCGCCGAAGCGCACCAGCGCCAGCGCGGCGTTGCCCCGCACCATCAGCGCCGGGTCTTGCAGCATCTTCACCAGCGTTTGGTGGAATTCCGGCACAGAGGTGTCCTGTCCCATGGCCCAGGCGTCCGTGTTCCGTATCTCAACGGAGGGATTGTTGGCCAGCGCCACCATGTCGGGATAGTACTTTTTCGCGGCCGGGTCATTCCGCGCCATGCGGTCCGAGAGTTGCACCAGCGCATGCTGAATGTGCCGCGGTTTGTTGACGTCGTGCAGGTACTCGTTGAGCTGCGCGTCGGTGAGCTTGCGCCCAAACCACGTGCTCCACCAGAACAGGAAAGGCATGAGCACAATCAGCCAGGCGACGCCAAAGAACAGCAGGCGCGTGCGGAACGACATGCGCGGCCGCCGGGC
>JBLMXE010000348.1:0-22469 GCA_050257615.1 Chlamydiota bacterium
GCTCCATGCCCCCATAGGGGAAGCCGGGGATGAGCACCATGTCGTACTTGGGGAAGGGGAAGGGCTGGGCAAAGTAGGAGGAAAGGTAGGCAATGCCCCGCTTGGCGATCTGCTGGACTTCAAAAGCCTCAGTCTCCGCGCGCTCCCATTTGGATTTGCGAACGTACAGCCCAGGCAGGTCGAGGACTTCTGGATGTCCGACTTTGCGGAAAGGCCCGGCAGCAAAGGCGAACAGGTAAGTGCTGATGGGGCGGGTTTCGCCGAACACGGTGCGCACTTGGCCAGGGCCAGCCGGCTCCGAAGTTTTGGGCTCAGTGTTGGAGATGACGGTCCAATCTTCGGGCGCTGTAATCTCCAGTTGGAAACGGCCCTTCAGGTCGGGCTGGTCGAAGCAGGGAAAGGCCATGCTCGCGTCCATGGGCACGAACAGGGTGTAGATGTATTCGCTGCCGTCGTCCTTATCTTCGAAGCGGATGATGGGTTTGCCGGCGGGGGCGACCATGGAAGTGAAGTCAAACGCGACTGTGTTTTCACCAGCGTGCAACTTGTCGGCAGGCACCTGCAGGTGGCCGTTGTCAGCGGCAACTGGGATCTCATCACCGTTCACAATCATGCGGGTGACCGTTCCATCACGATAGTCGAGCAAGACCGGCTGCGCCGATTTCAGGGTGAAGGTGAGCGTCTCGTGGCCGGTGGTGGTGGCGGCGTGGGGCGTCAGAACAAAGGAGATGTGGTATCGCAGGGTGGAGATTTCGGCCGCGCGCTCGCGTGCCAGGTCTCGCGGCACGCCCGCGGGCGCCGCCGCCATAGCGCTGGTCACAAGCAATAGAAATAAGGATAGTCGCAGAAACATGGAACGCGGCAGTGTATACCAAGCGGACGCCCACAGTCAGTGTTCAGCAGACGGCAGTGCCGGGCGATTTGGACCTACGACCATCGCTCGGTGATTGTCCTCACAAACGCGAAGGCAGCATTGTGGAATCCTGTTGGGGAGAACAAGCCCGCGGTCGAACGAGCATTGACCTTTTAGTCGCGCCCGCTACATAAGCGGCCATGTACGTGCAGGTAAGACAGTCTGGAACTTCCCGTGCTAAACTCCGCCTGTCCACTTCTTCAATCTATCGTTCGCGGTAAAGATCGGCAGCAGGGGAACGCCTGCCTGCTCAGAACGTTGGGCCTGGAACTCAATGACCGGGAAGGTGTCTGTACTGGGAAGCGGGCGGGACGCCGTCTGTTGAGCCGTTCCTTATTGCTTGTATCCGTGCTCTTGCTGCTTCCGGCTGCGAGCCGGGCGCAGATCTCGCCGGGTGCGCTTTCGCGGGCCCATCAGTCCTTGAGCGGAGCCACGCAATGCACCAGCTGCCACAAGCTGGCGGCCGGGGCAGCCAGTTTCAAGTGCATGGCGTGCCATAGCGATATTGCCAGCCGGGTGGCGGCCAGGCGCGGCCTGCACGCCTCCTTTGGCCCGGTCAGCCCCAGCCAGAGAGAGTGCGCCAGCTGCCACTCTGAGCACAACGGGGAGAATTTCGCGCTCATTCGCTGGAACCCTTCGCCCGGCGCCTTCGACCACAGCAAAACCGGTTATGTGCTGCAAGGCAAACACGCAGAACTGGCGTGCGCCCGCTGCCACACTCCGGCGCACATTTCGCCGGCAGAGCGGAGCACCATTTCGATCAAGGATCTCAACCGGACGTATTTAGGCCTGTCGCAATCATGCGTAACCTGCCACCAGGACCATCACCAAGGCCGGCTGGGACAGAACTGCCAGCAGTGCCACGGCTTCAATGATTGGAAAACCCTCTCTGTTCCCCTGAGCCAGTTCGACCACAGCCGGACACGTTATCCCCTGACCGGCCTGCACCAACAGGTGACCTGCCAGAAATGCCACTCGCCGGGCGCCGATGGCAAGCCCAGGTACGTGGGGCTGGCGTTCAACACCTGCAATGATTGCCACACCGATCCGCACCACGGCACCTTCGCCGGCAGCTGCCAGTCCTGCCACAACACCGGAGGCTGGAAACGGGTATCCACGGCGGCGGTAAGCGCGCGATTCGACCATTCGCGGACCAAGTTTCCTCTGCTGGGTAAGCATACGCAGGTGGAGTGCAGCCAATGCCACGCGGGCGGCGATTTCAAGAAGCCGATCGCTTTCCAGAAGTGCTCTGACTGTCACCAGGATGCCCATAACGGCCAGTTCCTGCCGCGCGCCGATAAGGGCGAGTGCTCCTCCTGCCACAACGTCAATGGTTTCAAGCCGGCGCTATTCGGGCTGAAAGAACACGCCGCTACTGCTTATCCGCTGATGGGCAAACACGCCAGCGTGCACTGCGGGCAGTGCCACATTCCCGCGGGCCGGGCCACGGTTTACAAGCTGAAATTCGCCAACTGCACGGATTGCCACAAGGATGAGCACCAGGGCCAGTTCGCCCGCGCCCCCTACTTCAACCAGTGCCAGCAGTGTCACGACCTGAACGGATACCGGCCGTCCAGCTTCACGCTGGCGCGGCACCAGCAGACGCGCTTTCCCCTGAACGGCGGGCACCTGGCCACACCCTGCAACGAGTGTCATAAGCCCAGGGCGAGTCTGGTCATGACGGGCGCGGCTGCCAAGCCGGCGGTGATCTATCGTTTCGAAGACCGTTCCTGCACCATCTGCCACCAGGATCCGCACAAGGGCCAGTTCCGCGAGCGCATGCTGCGGGTGGCCGCGGGCGGGAAGCCGGTGGGATGCCAAGCTTGCCACTCCACCGAGAGCTGGTCTGACTTGCAGCGCTTCGATCACAGTTCCACCAAGTTTCCGCTGCAGGGAGCCCATCGCGCGGTGGCCTGCATGGACTGCCACAAGCCTCCCAATCTGGAGACCCGGCTGCGCAACGTAAACTTCAGGACTGCGCCCATGCAGTGCGAAGCCTGTCACCAGGACGTCCACGGCGGGCAGTTTGCCAAGGGGGGCCAGCCGACCGCCTGCGCCAGTTGCCACAACAGCGCGAGATGGCGGCCGTCGCTGTTCGACCACGAGACGCGCACCACCTTCCCGCTGAAGGGAGCGCACCGCAACGTGCGCTGCGAGGCCTGCCACAAGAACGTCCGGCTGGTTGCCGGGAAACAGGTGTTGTTTTACAACCCGACGCCCTCGCGCTGCGTGGACTGCCACGGGCCCACGGGGAAGCCGGCGGCGAGTTCGAGTACGATGGGAGCGATTCGACCCGCCTGGGTGAATTTGCGACCCAGGATGGCAATGTAGTTGCTACTCTGAATCAGTAGTCAAGGCTCAGGGGTCAGAACTCAGCGAGGAGAGCCGTCGGCCTTCAACGCGTGATTGGAATAAAGGCCGACAGCCCGAATTCTGAGAACTGAGAACCGAGAACTGCTTTTATGCGCGTGATCGTGATTGACGACGAGCCCAGCACCTGCGCCTTTCTGCAGGCGGCGTTTACGGCGGAAGGGCACCAATGCCGCACCTTCGTGCGCCCCGAGGAGGCGGAGCAATACCTGGCCAACGAGGACGCCGACCTCGCTATGGTGGACGTTTACCTGGGCGCGGTGAATGGCATTGATTTGCTGAGCCGCCTGCGCTCCCTTAAGCCGGAGCTGTACCCAGTCATCATGACGGCGCACGTGAGCGTGGAGACCGCCGCCCGCTCCGTGGCGGAAGGGGCGGTAGATTACGTCAGCAAGCCGCTGACCATCGAGCAGATTCGTGCTCTCTGCCAGCGGGCGAGGGGATCGCGCGCACAGAAGGCGGCGGCCCCTCCGGAGCAGCCGGCCGCGCCGGCGCAAGATTCGGCCATCATCGGCCACAGTCCTCGGATGCTGGAGGTGTACAAGCTTATCGGGCGGGTGGCGGCCAGCAACGTGAACGTGCTCATCACCGGCGCCAGCGGGACCGGCAAGGAGTTGGTGGCGCGCGCCATTCACCAGCATTCCAAGCGAGCGCAACAGCCGTTTACCCCGGTCAACTGCGGTTCCTTTACAGAAACCATCCTGGAAAGCGAGTTGTTCGGCCACGAGAAGGGCGCCTTCACCGGAGCCAATGCCATACACAAAGGCCTGGTTGAGTCGAGCGACGGCGGCACCCTCTTCTTGGACGAAGTGACGGAAACCACGCTCGGCTTTCAGGTCAAGCTGCTGCGCGTGATCCAGGAGCAGCAGGTGCGGCGGGTGGGTTCGAACAAATACATCCCCGTGGACGTGCGCATTGTGGCCGCCTCTAACCGGGATGTGCCGGAACTGATCCGGCAGGGGCAATTCCGCGAAGACCTTTACTACCGGCTGGCGGTGGTGCAGATCGCCATTCCCGCGCTGGAGGAGCGCCGGGAGGATATTCCACTGCTGGTCAAGCACTTCCTCCAGCACTTCAATTTGAAGAACGAACGCCAGGTCAGCATTGACCCGGAAGCGGTGCGCCGGCTGCAGGAGATGAACTGGCCGGGCAACGTGCGCGAACTGGAAAACACGGTAAACCGGCTGGCTATTTTCGCGCCCACCGGGCAGATCAGCCGCGCCGATGTTGAATCTGAAACTCGCCGCGCGCAAGAAAATCTGCATCCGGATGTCGAAGCCCCCGTTCCCGACCGCCTGGTGGAACTGGAGCGGGAACATATTGTGCGCATTTTGAAGCAGACGCACGGCAACAAGTCGGAGGCGGCACGACGACTGGGGATCGAGCGTAAGACGCTGTACAAGAAGGCGCTGCGTCTGGGCATTGACCTGCAGTCGCTGGACAGAAAATGAAGCCGGAGGGGCCAGGACGGCGCGGCTGGCGGCGGAACGCCGGACTGTCGCTGGTTCTGTTCCTGCTGGTGCTGGCCCTTTCCACCGTTCCCGGAATCCGCGACTCCCAGGTGCGGCTTACCGACAGCTATTTTCGCCTGGCGCCCGCGCCGCACCAGTCCTCGCCAGTGGTGGTGGTCCTGATTGATGACCAGAGCCTGCAGAGATTCGGGCGCTGGCCGTGGTCGCGGGCGTTACTGGCGAGATTGACGAACAACTTATCGCGGGCGGGAGCGCAGGTCATCGGGTTGGACATCCTGCTTTCGGAGCCGCAGTCAGCGGAAGCTGACGCGGCGCTGGCGGCGGCCCTGAAGGGCAGCGGACGCGCGATTATCGCCGACAAAATAGGCGCCTACCCGGATGGGCCGCGCTGGGTTGAGCCCCTGCCCGCCTTCGCCCAGGCGGCTGCGGTCGGACATGGCCACGCGGCGCTAGACGCTGATGGCGTTTGCCGCCGGTTTCCGGCCCGCGAGTTAACGCTGGACGGCTCGCGCTGGGCCTTCGCGGTGGAGGTAGCGCGCCGGGTGGCGCCGAGGCGCACTGCCACATTTCTGGCCGCCTATGGGGTCCCCAGTAGGGATGAAGGTCCGGTGCTGGTGGCCAAGCCGATTCTGGTGCCCATCGCCTATCGGCGCGACGGCTTTCAGACCATCTCTGCCGCCACCGTACTGCAGGGCGGGGGAGAGGCGGTAGTGCGGGGAAGGCCGGTGCTGGTGGGCTTCGGCACCGCCGAATTGGGCGATCGCATCAGCACTCCGCTCACCAGCGTAACGCCCTCCCCGGGCGTAATGGTGCACGCCCAAATCCTGGACAGCATTCTCAGCGGGCGTATGCTGCGGCCGGTGCCACTGTGGCTCAGGTTGCTGGCTTTGCTGCTGACCTGTGGGCTGGTGGTCTGGTTTTTCCGGCGTCGCCGAGGGTGGATATCGGTCGCCTGGCTTCCCGTCCTGGCAGCCTGCGCTTATGGCATTGGCCTGCTGGTTTTCATATGGGGAGCGCGCGTCCTGCCGGCCGGGCAGCTGCTGCTGGCCGTGCTGCTGGGGCCGGCGGCGGTGTACAGCCTGGATTTTGTGCTGGTGGAACGCAGCCTGACTCAGCAACTGGGGGAGCTGCGCCACTGGCTGGCCGTGCGCGCCAAGAGCACGCTTTCGCACGACACCGACGACCTTTCCTGGAAGCTGGAACTGTTGCGCCGCCTGCAGGCGGAGCTGGGCTCACTCTACGAGCTTCACCAGACCCTGCTGGAAACGACGCAGGACCTGGTCGCCATTTTCGATGAGCACGGCAAGCTGCTGCTGCATAACCGGGCATTTGCCGCCGGCTTCGGCGAAGGCGTGGGCCCGGATATTAAGCTGGAAGAGGTTCACGCCCGCCTGATCCCCAAAGACGACGCCCCCTTGTCTCCGAGGGAACCGGGAAAGGGACTGGAAGGCGAGGCTTACCTGCACGGCGAACTTTACCTGGTGCGCATCGTGCCCCTGCCGGGGACCACGCTCTCGCCCGCTGGAGGCACGGTGGTGGAACTGGCCAGCTTGCGCACGCGCGTAGAGCGCGACCGGGCGCGGGCCGAGGCCTTGGGATTCATCACCCATGAGCTGCGTACTCCTCTGGTCTCCATCCAGGGTTTCGCCGACCTCATGATGCAGTATCCGGGCTCGCCTTCCTGTGCGCAGGCGCCGGAGACCATCTTCCGCGAATCGAAGCGGCTGCTGGCGCTCATCAACAGCTATCTGGATGTGCTGCGACTGGACGCGGGGGCGCGGCCTATCCGTTCCGAGCCGGTAAAACTCGAGGAAGCGGTGCGGCAGGTGTTCGAGATTCTGCAGCCCCTGGCCAGCGCAGCCAACGCTCGCCTGGCGCTGGAAGAGGGCGAAGGGTCTGTTATTAATGGAGACGCGACCCTGCTCAGCGGGGCGGTATTGAACCTGGTGAGTAATGCCATTAAGTATGGCAAGCCCGGCACCGAGGTGATGGTGCGCTGCCGGCGGCAAGGCGATGAAATGGTGTTGTCGGTTCATAATCAGGGCGTGCCCATACCGGCGCAGGAACTGCCGCGGCTATTCGATACCTACTACCGGGGTTCGGATGTGAACGCCGCCACGCCGGGGTGGGGATTGGGTCTGGCATTTGTGAAGCGTATCGCGGAAAAACATGGCGGCGGTGTGCGGGTGGAGAGCGAAGCCGGGGGAACGGTTTTCGAAATCCGCATTCCCGCCCGAAGAGAAATAGCGGTGGCGAAGGGCACGGCATGAAGCACATCGGCCTTCAGATCATGTTGCTGGCGGGTGTTGTTTTTCCTTTGGCCGCCTTGCAGAAACCGGAGCCGCAGCCCATCAATGTGCCCGGGGGATCGGCTCAAGTGCTGGAGGTAAAAGGCAAAGTATCCGTGACAACCGCGCAAGGCGCATTCGCCGAAGCGCAGCGCGGTATGGTACTGCCGCCCGAGACCAATATAGAAACCGCCAAAGGCAGCGTGGTGCTGCTTCTCTCCGATGGTTCGCAGATCCTGCTGCGGTCGAAAACGCGGGTGGTGCTCAAATCGCCGGGCAGTGCCGATGGCCACTTTTTGCAAATGCTTTTGGGCGAGATCCTGGCCCACATCCAGAAACGCCTGGGTGAAACTCCACCTTTCCGCATGGGCACGCCGAGCGCGGTGATCACGGTGCGGGGCACCCGCTTTTCGGTGCGTGTTGATAAGAAAGGCCGGACTACGGTGCAAGTCTTCGAAGGCATTGTAGAAGTGGAGGGCTTGGGAGAAAAACCGCGCGCCGTGCTGGTGAGGCCGGGGTACTGGACCGAAGTCGAGCCTGGCAAACAGCCGCAGACACCGCAGGAAATCAATCGGCTGGGCATGATGCAAGCGGGATTTGGAACGCAAGCGCCCGCCATGGGGCAGCCGGGCCCAGGGCAGCGGCCTGGAGCACAGCAGCCTGGTGAGTCAGAGAAACCTGAGGGGCCGGACCACTGATCGCAGCATGTGTAAAGTTTCCACGCAGCGATTCAAAACTCCACGACCGCTTCCTGCCGCTCTAAAGCTCTCGCAGTAGCACTGGGAATCATTCGAACCCACTCCGGGTCCAAAGAACACAGTTCACGAGTGCAGTTAAAGCTGGTCGGGCCGTGAGATGGTAAGCGGCGATTAAATTCGCAAAAGCTGCTGCTGAAAAACGCAACAATGCTCGGCTCTCTCCATGTCACTGAAAAAAGTGGACCGGGAAATGTATCGCATGTACTCCGCGCGAATTCAGCACGTCTGTTTGTCGTCCGTCTGAACAAATTTCTAGTTCACCTTTGGTAATTTTCCTGCCTGTCCTTTTTTCCGCTACTCTCGGTGGCCAGTTGATTGCAACGTTGGGTGGTAATTGAGTTTCGTGTGAAACCAATAAAACAAGTGAGATACCTTGGGCTCGACACTGCTGATCAACCTGATGGTTGGGTTTCTGATGGGTTCTGCAGGCGGGATTCCACCGCAAAAGCCGGCAAACTCCTCGGCGCAGGCGCAGAGCCCAACCAGCGCCACCACACGCAGTCCGCACGGTAATCTCGCCCTGCCTTGTCAGAACTGCCACACCTTTACCGCTTGGAAACCGATTCGCAACGTGCCCGAGTTTGACCACAACCAGACCAAGTTCCCATTGCGCGGCATGCACAAAGGGGTAGCCTGCCGCGAGTGCCACAGCGACCTGGTGTTCAGCAACGCGAGCACGAAATGCGCCGACTGCCACGCTGACATTCATCGCCGTCAATTTGGAGCTAACTGCGAAGAGTGCCACAACGTCAGGGGCTGGCGAGTGGCGGTGCAGAACATCCAGCAGCACTTCAACCGTTTTCCGCTGGTGGGGGCGCACGCGCTGCTGCAGTGCGACAGCTGTCATAAGAACGCCGCGGTCGGGCAGTTTCAGGGTCTTTCCACTGACTGCCTAAGCTGCCACGCAGGACAGTTCCAACAGGCCGCCAACCCCAACCACACCGCCTCGGGATTCCCCAGTTCCTGTCAGGAATGCCACAGCATGGATACGTGGTTCGGGGCGAAATTTGATCATCTGCGTTTCACCGGCTTTGCGCTCACCGGCATGCACGCCACGCTGGACTGCAACGCCTGTCATACCGGGGGACGCTTCAAGGGCACGCCTGTAGATTGCCTCGGTTGCCACGCTAAGGATTGGACCACCACCAACAATCCCAATCACATCACGGCCGGATTTCCCACCAGTTGCGCCACCTGCCATAACACCAGCTCATGGATGAACGTGAATTTCAATCATGCGGTAACCGGCTGGCCGCTGACCGGCGCGCATATGAAGGTGGCCTGCTCGCAATGCCATCTCAACGGGCACTACAGCGCCATGCCGACCACGTGTTCGTCATGCCACATGACGGACTTCCAGAAGACCACGAATCCCAATCACTCCGCCGCCGGATTTCCGACGGATTGCTCCATCTGCCACAGCACAGCTTCCTGGGCCAACGCTCAGTTCAACCACTCGCTGACCGGCTTCCCCCTCACCGGGGCGCACGCCACGCTGCAGTGTCAGAGCTGCCATGCCAACGGGCAGTTCACCAACTTGAGCACGGCTTGTGTCTCCTGCCATCTGAAGGATTTTCAGAACACCAATAACCCCAATCACACGGCCGCGGGCTTCCCGCAGCAGTGCCAGGTGTGTCACAGCACCACGGCGTGGATCCCGGCCAGCTTCAATCACAACACCACCGGCTTCCCCCTGACCGGCGCGCACACTACCGTGCCCTGCGCCAGCTGCCATATCAACGGGCAGTACGCAAATACGCCTACGGCCTGCTACTCCTGCCACCAGAAGGATTACCAGAGCACCACCGATCCCAACCACGTCGCTGCGGCGTTCCCCACTACCTGCGCCCTGTGTCACAACACCACCTCGTGGGCGGGCGCCACCTTCAATCACACCTGGTTCCCGATTTATTCGGGGACGCACGCTGGAGTCTGGAGTACGTGCGGGGATTGCCACATTAATTCGTCGAATTATGCGGCGTTCTCCTGCATCAACTGCCATACCCATAGCCAGGCCAATACCGATCCGCACCACACTGACGTTCGCAACTACGTTTACAACGCCACGAGCTGCTACTCGTGCCATCCCACGGGGCAGGCTGGCGACTGACGTGCAAACCACACTGGCCAGTAGCGGAGTGAATTGGGTGATGGTCGCTGAATTGCGTCCGCCAAAAGCGGAGGAGAAGAGCGGAGTGGTGGAGTGCGGAAAAGAATAGACATATGCTGCCGCCTCCTGCTGTTCATGGCTTTGTTGGCCGGCCGCCCGGCGCGGGCAAAGGCAGCCGATATGCCGGCATTCATCCGGCGCGTGGTGGTTTCACGGAACGGGGCGCAGGTGCAGGTAAAGGTGGTGCTCAGCCGGCCGGTAACTCCCCAGATGAGCACGACCAGCGCGCCCGAGCGCGTGCTGCTGGACTTTCCCGGCACCAACTCCAGCCCGCACCAGAAGCGCATTGGAGTGGGCAAGAACGGGGTGGAGGCGGTGCGTTACGGGCTGCATGAGTCGAGCCCGCCGGTCACGCGCCTGGTGGTGGACTTGCAGCAGGCAGGGAAGTACGACCTGGCGGCTGCGGGGAATGAGATTACGCTGACGATTACGGCTGGGCCGCAGCCGTCCGTCGCTTCGAACCCGGCGCCGCAGAGACGCAGGCGCTCCCCTCCGCCGGCGGCCGCCAACGCTCCCTGGATCAACATGAAGGGAAGCGGGAGTAACGCGGAGCCGGTGGCAACGAGCGCCAGCACACCGCTGCCCGCACCGCCGGAGACGCCTGCACCGGTGACTTCGCCAGCCCCACAAGCGACACAGCCGGCGCCCTCGTCCTCAGTGCCCACGCCGGCATCGCCGCCAGTGCAGACAGCCTCGCAGCTGCCGCCGCAACCAGCGGCGCCAGTGTCCAACTCGCAGGTCGCCACCTCTGCGCCCACGACGACTGTTGCCTCTTCCAGTCCGAGCGCAGCCAGCGAAGCCGGGAGCGCAGAGCCCCATTTGTCCACCCGGCCGAATGCGGTTGCGGCGAGCACTGCGAGCGAGGTCGCCGCTACGCCGGGAGGAGCAAATGCTGATATCCGCACCGTGTTCCGCGTCAAGTACGTGGCCGACGGGGCAGTCTATTTAGACGGCGGCCGCAGAGACGGCCTGGCGGAAGGCGTGGCCCTGGTAATCAAAGACCACAGCGCACAACCTCAGAGCAGTTCGCAGGGAAGCGGCGCGAGCGCTTCGCCTCCTGCTCCTATGATCGCGGCCCACTTGAAGGTGATTTCGGTGGCGCAAAACTCGACGGTGTGCGAGGTCAGTTCGTCCATCCGCGCGGTGAAGCCGGGCGACCTGGCGTATCTGACTTCAGCGGACGCTGAGGCGCTGGTGCAGCAGCGCGCCCTGAGCAGCACACGCGTCTATCCGCAGGTGATCACCTTTACGCAGGGCGATCCCATGGATGCGGAGGTGCGCGACGAGGTGCCGCGGCCGCCGCTGCCGGAGATCAACCGCACGCGTCTGATGTTCGGCTTCGACTATGGGGGCATCCGCAGCCGCAGCGCCGGCGCCCCCGTGGCCAGCAGCGCGCAATACGGAATGGTGCTGCGGGCCGACATGACCCGCATCGGCGGCAGCTACTGGAACCTGCACGGGTACTGGCGAGGGGAGATGAACTCTGCGGCTGCGGCCGCCCAGCCCACCATGCAGGACATGATCAACCGCACCTACACCATCGGCTTCACCTACGACAATCCGCACTCCCATTTTGTGGCGGGGGTGGGGCGGCTCTACCTGCCCTGGGCCACCAGCCTGGACGTGATTGACGGCGGGTATGGCGGGGTGCGCATCGGTAAGCATGTGACGACGGGCCTGTTCGCCGGCTCCTCGCCCGATCCCACGTCCTGGTCCTACAACCCGGACCGCCGCATCGCCGGAAATTTCGTGAATTTCGACACCGGCAGCTACGACGACCTGCACTTCACCAGCACGGTGGGCATGGGCGTGAGCACGCTGTTGTGGCAGGTTGACCGGCCATTTGTGTATCTGGAAAACGGAGTGTCGTACAAGCGATTTATCTCTGTTTACCAAGAAATGCAGGCCGACAAGCCGCGAGGAACACTGGCCACGCCCAGCCCGGGAGCGGGCGTGAGCCGCAGCTACGTGACGGTGCGGGTGCAGCCCATTCAGCGCCTGTCGCTGGACTTCAACCACAACTACTTCCGCGATGTGCCCACCTATGACCTGGGGCTAGTCGGCACCGGCCTGCTCGACACCGTGCTGTTTCAGGGCTTCAGCGCGGGCGCTCGGGTGGAAACCGTAAAGAAGATTTATCTCTACACCGAACTGGGCCGCAGCACGCGCTCGGGAGACGCGAGCAGTTCCCTGAACCAGATGTACGGCATCACCTTCGCCAAAATCTGGAATACGGGCCTGCACGCCGATCTGCACTACGCGAAGTTCGACAGTCCATTCGCCCAGGGTAACTATCGCGCCGTCTCACTTTCGCGTAACTTTGGCGACAGCTTTCAGGCCGAGGTGCAGGTGGGCAAGCAGGCCTTCGTCTCGCCTTTCACCACCGATAACGGCTCCAAGTTTGTGAACGCCAGCCTGAACACGCAAGTTGGAGCGCACTACTTTTTTGCCGGCGGTTACAACCTGCAGCGCGGCCTGGTACAAAACTATGACCAGTGGTACTTCACGCTGGGCTACCGCTTCGATAATCGGTCGAAGGTAAGAGTGAAATGAAAACACGGGCACAGTTCGCGATATCAGTTGGCGCGATGCTGGCGGCACTTGCGCTGAGCGGCGTGGCAGTTGCGCAACAGCCGCAGCCACAGCCGTTTCAGCCCCAGATCTTGCAGCAGCAGGGCCTCAAAGCTCTGGTGCAGCGCACTGGGGACGAGACGGCGCATTTCCTGGAGCAATTTTCAGATGTGAAGTGCACGGAACTGGTTACGCAGGAAAAGCTCAACCCGAAGGGCAAGATCGAAGCCAAACAGGAGAGCACGTTCGACTACCTGACCATTCTGACCAGCGCCGGCGGCAACCTCAGCCTGAGCGAGTCGCGGCTGCCGGTGAAGCAGGGAAAGCAGGTGGACAAAAACGTGCCCCTGCTGGTGAGCAACGGATTCGCCACCCTGTTTCTGGTTTTCCACCCTTATTACAAGGGCAGCTTCCAGTTCAGCGCGCTGGGAGATGACGTGGTTGCCGGGCAGAAGCTCGTGCGCGTGGGTTTCCGGCACATTCCCGGCACGCGCTCGCCTATGGCTATGGTGCTGCGCGGGCGCGAGTACCCGCTCGATTTGGAGGGCACGGCCTGGATTGACCCAGCCTCAGGCGCAATCGCGAAGATTACGGCCGGATTGGAGAGCGGCTTGCCCGATCTCGGTCTGCAACAGCTGCAAACCGAAGTGCAATTCGCTCCCGTTTCCTTCCGCGACGTCGCGGGCGCCTCCTGGTTCCCAGTGGTAGCCACCATTGACGTGGAGACGCCCAAGCAGCACTGGCGCAACATCCACCGTTTTACCGACTACAAGCGTTTCTCCGTCAGCACCGAGGAGGCGGTTTCGAATAAACAATGAATGCAAATGCCACCATTGCGACTTCCGCTTTGCCCGCGCAGCGGCAGCGCAGCCGATTTCGGTTTTTTCTCATCGGCGGCTACTGCCTGGCCGGAACCCTGTTTCTGGCGCTTGCGCTCTACGGGTTCGATTACTACACGCTTTCTGCTGCGCAGCGTCCGCTTTCCCCCAAGTACGACCTGCTGAGGCCGAGCGGCGCCATCGGACTGAAGCTGGGCATGCTCGGCCTGGCTATGTTCTTTGCCATCTTTCTCTACCCGATTCGCAAGCGCTGGAAGTGGCTTTCGCGCCAGGGCAGCGCCCGCAACTGGCTGGACGCGCACGTGCTGCTGGGGCTAACGGCGCCACTGGTGATCGCCTTCCACGCCTCCTTCAAATTCCGCGGCATTGCCGGCATGGCGTTTTGGATCATGGCGGCGGTGGCGCTCAGCGGCGTGGTGGGACGCTACTTGTATGGCCAGATTCCGCGCAGTCTGAGCACGGCGGAGCTTTCGCTGAAGGAATCGCAGGAGCTGCTGGAGAAGCTGACGCGGCGGCTGGCGGGGCAGAGGTTCGTTTCCCTCGAGTATCTGAGGCCGCTGTTCCGTTTACCCAGCGCGCAGCGGGTCAAGGAGATGCCCGTCGCTTTTGCTCTGGTCTATATGCTGGCGCTCGACTTGGCGCGGCCGTTGCATGTGGCCCGTCTGCGGCGGCGCGCGCTGGGATGGAGCGGAGCGCTCTCCAGTCTGGGAGGCCTGCTGCCCAGCGGTAATGCCGAAATCGAGAGCGTGATCGGCATCGCCCGCGAGCAGGCTGCGCTCTCCAAACGTATTCTGTTTTTATCGCGCTCACAGCAGGTGTTTCATTTATGGCATGTGGTGCACCGGCCGTTCAGCTACTCCTTTGCGGTGCTGGCCTGCATCCACGTTGGCGTAGTGCTGCTGCTGGGATACATGTGAGGCCCGAGCCATGGGAAACATATTTGCATTTCTGATCGCTGCGCTGATCACACTGTTCTTCATGCGGGGTTACCTGCTGAACCTGCGAAAGCGGGAGCAGCGGGCGCAGGAAGCGGCGGAGAAAGGGAAGCTGTTTTCCGAAGGCCCCAAAGCGCAGCATCCGCACATTGACACCGCCTACTGCATCGGCTGCGCCACCTGCACCTCGGTGTGCCCGGAAGGCGATGTGCTGGGCATGATTGGCGGCAAGGCGGCTATTGTGAACGGTTTTAAGTGCATCGGCCACGGCCTGTGCGCCGACGCCTGCCCCGTCGGCGCCATCACCATGGTTATGGCCAGCCCCAGCCTCAGCGCCGACATGCCCTTCCTCACACCGGAGTATGAGACCAGCATTTCCAACCTGTTTGTCGTGGGGGAGCTGGGCGGACTGGCGCTGATCAAGAACGCGGTGAACCAGGGCTGCGCCTGCGTGGATACGATTGCTGGCCGGATCGCGGGCAATAGCGGAGGCCGGCCCGAAGCCAACGTTTACGACGTGCTCATCACCGGCGCTGGCCCGGCGGGCATCAGCGCTTCGCTGCGCGCCATCGAGCACAAACTCAACTACGTGACCATCGAGCAGGACGAAGTGGGCGGCACCGTGGCCAAGTATCCTCGGCAGAAGCTGGTGATGACCAGCCCGGTGGAGTTTCCCATGTACGGCAAGTTCAAGAGCACGGAGCTGTCCAAAGAAAAGCTGCTGGCTTTCTGGGGCCAGGTGATGCAGCGCGCCGATTTCAAGATTCGCAGCGGCGAGAAGGTGGAGGACATCCGTCGGGGCGCCGATAAAATTTTCACGGTTGTGACCAGCAAGAATCAGTACAAAACTCGTGCCGTGGTGCTGGCCATGGGGAGGACCGGCACGCCGCGCAAACTGGGAGTGAAGGGGGAAGAACTGCCCAAGGTGATGTACCGGCTTATCGAGGCCGACCACTACATCAATAAGAAAATTTTGGTGGTGGGCGGCGGGGACAGCGCGGTGGAGGCGGCCATGGGCCTGGCACAGCAGAAAGGCAACGACGTCACGCTCTCCTATCGAGGAGAGCAGTTCAGCCGCATCAAGGAGCGCAACACACAGCGCCTGACGGAGTGCGCGCGCAGCGGCAAGCTAAAGGTGGCGCTCAGTTCGAATGTGAAGGAGGTCCGGGAGGGTTCGATACTGCTCGACATAAAGGGTGAAGTGCGCGAGTTGGCCAACGATTTTGTCTGGGTCTTCGCTGGGGGGACGCCGCCCTACGATTTCCTGAAAAAGATTGGCGTACAGTTCGGCATGCGCGACATGACGCTGGAGGCCTCCAACGAGGCCAAGCAAGCCATTGCCTTCAGGAAGGAAGCAGCGCGCGGGACCAGCGTGATCGCTACAGCCGGCGCGACCATGCTATAGCCCAGCGCCGTAGACCGGAATCACCGCTCCGGTCACGTCTTTGGCCTGGTCGCCGGCCAGCCAGACAATCAGGCTGGCAACGGTGGCAGGCTGCACCCACTTTGAGAAATCGGCCTGAGAATCGGACTTGCGGTTAGCAGGCGTGTCCATGGTTCCGGGCAGAATTACGTTAGCGGTCATGCCCGCGTCTTTGTTTTCCAGCGCCACGGTGCGAATCAGCGAAACCAGCGCCGCCTTGGAAGCGTTATAGGCGGCAATTCCCGGACCGGGGTCTACAGCGGCCCGGCTGCCGATGGCGATGATGCGGCCGGCTTTGGCGCGGCGCATGTGCGGGATCACCGCCCGCAGAAGCTGGAAGGCGCTGTTCAGGTTGAGGTCGAACATGCGCTGCCAGGTGGCGTCGTCGGTTTCGTCCACCCGCTGGCCGCCGGCGAATCCGCCCACCAGGTGGGCCAGAATGTCCAGTTTCCCCAGTTTGCCGAGGGCCGCGTCCACCGCGGTTTTGGCGGATTCCGCGCTGGAAATTTGCGCCGCGAGGGGGATGAAGGAGGGATGATCGAAGTCCGATTGCTGAATTTGCGGCGCCAGCCCGGCCACCGTGGCGCCGGCCTCAAGCAACATGCGGGTGACGCGTGTGCCCAGCCCGCCGCTGGCGCCGGAGATCAACGCTGTCTTGCCCTTTAATGTGAGTTCCATGGCGGGCAATTCTAGCGCACAAGCAAAGAAAAGCCACACAGGACGCAGAGGGGTTCAGGACTCATCAGGAAAAACACTCAGAATAAGGGTTCCTTGCACCTGCCCCATAGGTTTTTTGACTCTTTAATGGGTTTTTCCTCTGCGTCCTCTGTGTTCTCTGTGGTTTTAATTTGTTGGTTTAATCTAAGTAGGTGTGAGGAGCAGGGCGATGCGTGATGACGAGCTGTTGCGCGAGGCGCTGGCAGAGGCGAAAGCCGGGCTGGTGGAGGGCGGCCTTCCTATCGGTTCGGTTTTGGCCGACGCAGCGGGACGCATTGTCGCCCGCGGACACAACTTGCGGGTGCAGAGCGGCGACCCCACCGCTCACGCCGAGGTGGTATGCATCCGCAACGCCGGGCGCCGCCGCGACTGGAACCGGCTGACGTTGGTCAGCACTCTCAGCCCTTGCGTTATGTGCACCGGTACCACCCTGCTGTTCAAGATTCCGCGGGTCATCATCGGCGAAAACCGCAACTTCCGCGGCGCGGAGGATCTGTTCCGCAATTCCGGCGTAGCACTCAGCGTTCTGGATGATTCCGAATGCATTGCCCTGATGCGCGAGTTCATTGCCGCCCATCCCGATCTGTGGAATGAGGACATCGGCGACTGACTGGCTGGGCCGAGGTCACTGTGCCTCCGCCTGCCAGCGGCGCAGATCAGCCAGGGTCACGTTGCCGCCGGTAATGGGAGTACAGACCAGGCCACGGGTCAGTGAGGAATGGCTGAGCAGAGCGGCCACGCCCGCCACGCCAGCGGGTTCAGCTATCAAACCCAAGTGCTGCTCCACCAGCTTCAGGGCCCGCTTGATGGCGTCGTCGCTGACCAGAACTATGTCATCCACCACGTGGCGCAGGTCCTGCAACGCTTCCGGCACCGGTACGCGAACGGCAATGCCATCGGCAATAGTGTCAACTTTGGCTGTACTCTGCACGTTATGGGAGCGCCAGGAGAGCGCCATGGCGGGCGCGCCCTCGGCGCAGATCCCGACCATGCGGGTGCCGGGAGAACGGGAGCGAAACCAGCACCCGATGCCGGCCAGCAGGGCTCCGTTTCCCAAAGGAACCAGCATCGCGTCAATGGCAGGCGACGAATTTGTTAGCTCCATCGCTATAGTTCCGGCGCCGGCGGTAATGGCCGGCTCACGCCCATCTTCGACAAACATCGCGTCCATTTTTTCGGCGGCGGCACGGGCGTGTTCCTTGGCTTCATCGAAATCCTGGCCTGAGAGTTTCAGTTCGGCGCCAGCCGACCGGATACGGTTGAGTTTCACGGGGCTGGCGGTTTCCGCAGCATAGACGGTGAGGGCAATGCCGCGGCGTTTGGCCGCGTAAGCCATGGCCAGCCCGAAGTTGCCCGCGGACGCGGTGATCAGCGACTTTACATTGGCCGGCAAGGAGGCAACAAAGGAATCGGCTCCACGTCCCTTAAAAGAGCCGACCACGTTCTTGCATTCGATTTTGCAAAGTAGCCGAGCCCCAACAGCCCGCGACAGTTCATCGTTTTCCAGTTGTGGCGAATCGAGAAATTCGGCGCGGATGCGGCGGCGGGCCTCTTCGATGGCTTCAGGGCAGATTCGTGGGACAGCCGGGTTGTGCGGCATGGTCAATGTCGTTTTACAACAAATTCATTCCACTGTAACCCACGGTTAACATCCCAGCGCTATTCTCATCCCGGTTTTCCACAAGATGCAGCATCGAGGTGTTGTCATGGCGCTGCCTGCCGAAGTGGTTCCTCAAGTCCCCACACCCGAGCACGCCTGCCTGGTGGGTCTGACCCTGCACGCCTTCCAGCTGGCCAAGGACGCGGCCGCGCATCTGGCCGATGCGCTGGCTTCGGGCGCGCCCGAGCTTTACAGCAAGGTGGATGAGAGCGAGAAAGAGCTGGACCGTCTGGATCGCGAGCTGGATCAACGGCTGAGCGCGGGGCTGACTGGAGCCGACGAAGCCCAGCGCCGCGAGCTGCTGGCATGCATGAAATGCATGACCGATGTGGAGCGCATTGGCGACCTGATGGCCAGCTTTGGCTCCGCGGCGCGTGCCGTGGGACGCCGCCTGGAGAGCCGCGATGTGCAAGACCTGATCCGCATGGCGTCAGTTCTGGAAAAGATGCTCGCGGATGCTTCCCAGGCGTTCTCCGGGCGTGATCTCAATCGCGCCATTAACGTGCTGCGCAGCGATGGCGAGCTCGATCGCCTGCGTAACCTGCTTTTCGTGCGCCATATCGAGAACCCTGAAGGCGACCCATGCCGCGAGAGCATCCAGGTACTGCTTATGGCGCAGGCCCTGGAGCGGGCCGGCGACCATGTAAAGAATGTGGCGGAAGAGGTCTGTCACTTTGTAAGCGGCAACACCCTCCGCCACGTTCTGCGCAACGCCAGCAAATCGGAAGAGCAGATGTTCCTGGAGTGGCTCAAGCAGCAACGGCCCGTCCGAGACTGATCCCCATTAACCCGGCTCAGGAGCGGCCTTCTGGCGGCGGCTTCCGCCTGCTATTCACCCAATCTCTGCGTTGCCCTGCCGCAATCGAAAATTCGGCTAGTTGTGTGCGCTCATCAGGCGCGGGCCGGTGGGCGTGGTTGCATCGGGCTTGTCCTCCGCCGTCACAAAGAGCTCGAAATTGCGGTCCTTGGTGGTGGTTGAGTACTTGGCTTCTGCCTTGTCATTAACTTCCAGCGCTCCATGGTTTTGAGCGGGTTGTCCGGGAGGCTGAACCCAGACCACGTAGGCAGCCTTCGCCGGGCGCAGTGCCTCGGGGCCGGCCAAATGCTTTATTTGCAGGTTGATGTAGGTAGTCCCACTGGTATCGTGAGAGACCCCCATGGTGCCGTTAGCTCCGGGGAGCGCCCGGCTGATGGTCAGCGGCCGTATTTGCTGTCCCCAGAGAGAAAGAGCTAAGAGCAGAATACCCAGAATGAAACCGAAATGGCGTCGCATAACCTTCTCCTGGTTATCTTCGATGATCCCAACTGCATCTGTTGTTGCGCTGCATGGAGGGAGGCTCTGGAAGCCATGCTGCCACGGGGCAGAGGCTCAGGAACGGCGGGTAGCGAACTCGGGCGCTACCCCCTGCTTCTAAGCAAGGATGGAGCAGGAGTCCGGGGATGGACCCGGCAAGAAGGGATTTATGAGAAAACTAATAACAGGTTTCGTCGCTGTATTGTTGCTGGCGGGGTTGGCCTTCGCCGACACACCGCGCGAGCGCCTGGACAAGGCGGGCCAGGTGCTGCATCAGATCATGGCCACGCCCGATAAGGGCATTCCTGAAGAAGTCTTTGACAATGCCAAGTGCGTGGCCGTCGTTCCCAACATGCTGAAGGGCGGCTTCGTCTTCGGCGCCAAACATGGTAAAGGGGTGGCCATTTGCCGCACGGCCTCCGGTTGGAGCGGACCCGAATTCTTCACCATTGGCGGGGGAAGCTGGGGCGCACAGATCGGAGTCGAGGGGGTTGACCTGGTGATGATGATCATGAACCAGCAGGGCATGGAGGATCTGCTGAAGAGCCGTTTCCAGATTGGCGGCTCAGCTTCAGCTTCCGCCGGGCCCGTCGGCCGCCACGCTTCCGCCGGTGTGGACTGGAAAATGAACACGCCTCTGCTGACGTATTCGCGCAGCAAAGGGGTGTTCGCCGGGGTGTCGCTGGAAGGAGCTGTGATTTCACCGGATGAAGATGCCATGCGCGAGGTATACGGCGAGGTGCTCCCCGCAAGACAGGTGCTGACCGGCAAGGTGAAGGTGCCATCGTCGGCCCGCACATTCATCGCGGCGGTAACCCAGGCCAACATGCAGGCCAAGGCCAAGTAACGATTGGAAAATTCTTGAATTCAACGGGACCTCGTGTCGAACGACCGCGAGGTCCCTCTCTTATATTCAACCCTCCATTTTCTTCCTCCGACAATGAGCCTCCATTTGAATAGACGCCGCTGCCGGGTATAATCCCGGATTCTCCTTCAGTTCATTCCATTGCTTGGAGGCCACATGGCGCGCGACCACTGGGACGGTTTCGCACGACGCGACTTTCTACGGACCTTGGCTGGGTCGGTGGTTCTTACCGCAGGTACACATCTGTTGGGGCGGACGCGGGTGCTCAAGCTTTCCGCCGCCGCGCCGCCACTGCAGCATGACCGCCTGGAGCCCGACTGGTACCACCGCAAAATCGCCCAGGTGCAGGGCGAACTGGACAAGCGCGGCCTGGACGCACTGCTGCTGCTGCACGCCATCAACGTCATTTACACCACGGGCTACTTCCATCTCTCCACCGAACGACCCTTGGCGGCGTTCATCCCTAAGACGGGTGACCCGGCTCTATTCATACCTGAACTGGAGGCCGACCAGGTCAAACTGTGGTGGATTAAAGACTACGAAACCTATTTCGATTATCCCGGGCCGGTGAATCGGGTGCGCTGGATCGCCGAGCGCATCGCCCGCCGCGGCTTCGAGCGCGCGCGTATCGGCATCGAAGAGCCCACGCAAGGCCGGCTCAACCAGCTATGTCTGGGCGCGCCTAACGCCAGCTTCGTGAACGCTGACGACATCGTGGAACAGATGCGCTGGGTCAAGGACGACGATGAGCTGCGCATCATGCGCCGGGCCATGTATTTTGCCGATTTCACGGTGCAGGCGGGGCGCGACTTCATCGCCCGCCGGGGGGCAGTGACGGAAGACCAGATCCTGAAGGCCAGCGCCGACGCGGTGGCCGACAAGATGTCGCGCGAGTTGCACGACGTGGTAGGCGTGGGCATTGATCCGCCGTTTGGCGGACTGGTTCCGTTTGGCAAGCGGTCCGCCTTTCCCCACGCGGTGCCCAGCAAGGACGTGCTCAAGCGCGGTGATCCGCTGATCCTCAGTTTTGGAGCGCAGGTGGGCGGCTACACCGTGGAATGTGAGCGCTCGTTTTGCGTAGGCAAGCCCAGCGACCATGCCAAGCGCATGTTCGACGCTATGCTGGCCTCGCACGATGCCGCGGTAGCCGCCATGAAGGAGGGCGCCATTGCCCAGGATGTAGACAAGCTGGGACTGGACCAGATACGCAATGCCGGCTTCGCCGCGTTCATCCGCCACCGCTGCGGACACGGCATTGGCTTGCAGGCGCATGAGTCGCCCTGGATCGCGGAAGGCGACACGACCGTGCTCACGTCGGGCATGACCTTCAGCTGCGAGCCGGGCGTTTACGACCCGAATTTTGGCGGCTTCCGCCATTCCGACACGGTGGTGGTCGCCAAGACCGGCGGGCAGATTCTAAACAAATACCCGACTCGCCTGCAGCAGATGATCATCGAAATCTAAGGCTGGAACGCTGGCGTTTTTACCCAGGGCGCGTTACCTTGATGAAGTATGCGCGTGCGTGTGGCGAGAACCCTTTACCTGCTGCTGGCTCTGAACCTGGTGCTGGTGGGGGTGTGCCCGCTGGCTCCAGCCATGACTCCAGCCCGGGTGCAGGGCGGCGGATGCCGTCACGAGCAGCTTCCCGCAAGCGGCCAGCATTCTTGCTGTGTAACTGTGCATCACCAGCCGGCGCTGGTGCGCGCGGCGGTGGAGAACCGCCACGCTATTTTCGGCGGTGGCATCGTTGTGCAAGCCGCATCTCCCGCGGGACGGAGACTTGCCGCACCTGTGGTTGTGCTCGCCGCCAGCCTGCCCTCACCACCCGCTTTTGTTTTGCCCATTCTGCGCATTTAATACCACGCCTCCCAGAAGATCCCTGGCCTGAATGAAACCACATGCGTTTTTGCGGCACCGACTGGCCGCGGGAGGCTGATTTGCGAGCAATGGTTTGCCTGCTGCTTTCTTCTTGCGTGTTATTTGCCTTAGTCCAACCCGTGTGGGGCGCCTCTGCACAGGAGTGCTCGCAAACGAAGCACTCCATGCCCGGCATGGAGAAAAGCACCGGGGGCCACCAGCAAAATTGCGGAATGCAAATGCACGGCGCGAAAGCCGGGACGAGCCCGCTGATTACCACTATCCTGCAGCACACCGGCTCCGGAACCAGCCTGGAGCCGGCTTCCACGCCCGTGCC
>JBLMXE010000349.1:0-15964 GCA_050257615.1 Chlamydiota bacterium
GTGGAGCGCATGTCCAACATCAACGCCGAACTGGCCAAGATTTCCGTCAACTGCGCCGTCACCATGAAGATCAGCTTTGCCAACCAGCTGGCGGGCGTCTGCTCCAAGATTCCCGGCGCCGATCCCCGCGTGATCCTGGGTGCTATTGGTAAAGATCGCCGCATCGGCTTGGAATACCTCAAGCCCGGATTGGCTTTCGGCGGACCCTGCTTTCCCCGCGACAACCGGCTATTCCAGTATGTGGCTAACCAGGTAGGAGTGGGCGCTCCCCTGGCGGAAGCTACCGACCAGGTCAACAACGGCGTGAACGGCCGTCTGCTGGAGACCGTGCTGGCGCAATCCAACGGCGCTCCGGTGGCGGTGCTGGGATTGGCCTACAAGCCATTTACGGAAGTGATTGATTGCTCTCCCGGCGTCTGGCTGTGCGACGAACTGGCCAAGCGCAATCACAAGGTGTTCGCCCACGACTATATGGCCGGCCGCAACGCCCGTACCAAACTGCCCAATAACGGGCAGGTGCAGGTGTGCGACCAGGTGGAACAGCTCTTCGCCAACGGCTGCCGTACCTTCGTCATTACGTGCCCCTGGCCGGAGTACAAGCAAGCATTTCAGAACAGCTTTGCTTCCGACCCCCCGCAGAGTACGGTAATTATTGATCCCTGGTGCATGTTCAAAGGCATGGCGGAGAGCCTTTCCGGGGTGTCGCATATCACCAAAGTGGGATTGCCCGGCGAAATCGCGAAAGCGCTGGATGTCGCCGTCTGATCGGCCTCACCGGCACGCGGATCATCAGGCAGTGAGTTTTATGACCCGTTCCTGCGTGTGGGCATTTCTCTGCTGCCCTTCGATAACGTATGCCAGCCATTCTGGGTAGACTTAAGTCACGAAATAAGGCGGCGACGGGCGCACCGGCACCCGACCTTCGGGCCCAGTTGGCTCGCTTGGAGCCGGAGCTGACCGGCTATCATCGCCGCTTCCTGGTCAACCGCATGGGCTCCACCGGCAGCACCTGGCTGGTGAAGCTGCTCAACAGTCATCCCGACGTTTTCTGTTATCACGAAGGCGTGCTGGCGCAGGTGTTTCCCGCCACCTCCTACAGCAGCGACGACGTGGTGCGCTTCATCCACTGGCTGATTCGCGACGACATGCACGGCGCCTATCGCGCCATCGGCGACGTGGGCTCCACCTGGCTGGGCCACATCCAGGCCTTACCCAAAGGAATGTTCACCGTCGGAGTGCTGCTGCGCCATCCCGCCCGCATGTTGAACACCCGGCTGAAGGTTTACAAAACCGACCAGTCCTTTACCGAAATTGACCACTCGTGTTTGCGCAAGATAGAGGAAAGCTGGGGAATCAAGGCAGACCGGCACGGCAAAATGGACCAGATTTTCCTTCAGGACCTGTTCCATTTGTGCAACCAGATCAGTGGTTTGCGCGGCGTGGACGTCATCATTCAACTGGAGCGCATGGCGAACGCGGATTATTGCTGCGACATTCTTCACCGCCTGACCGATCTGCACCACGAGCGCTCGCTGGTGGAGCTTTTTCTCAATAACCCCGTGAACCGGAGGACAGAGCGTAACGTTTCCGTGGCCGAAATTGTGGGCAGCTTTACCGACGATCAGCGAGCCTGGTACCGCCAGGCGCTGCAAACCTCGCTCCCGCAGTGCGGATACACTGTGGAGGACGACAGCTTTGTCCCGCTCGCCGGCCAGCGAGCTTCCGGGGAGAACCGGTTCGAGGAAACACTGAACCGGCCAGAGAGAGAACCAGCCAGCCACAGGATGCAGGCCTTGAAACAAACCATCGCCGACCAGGACCGGCAGATCGCGCACCTGCAACAGACCTTGGCGGCAATTCAGGGCTCGGCGGGATGGCGCTTGCTCAACCAGTGGCGCAAGATGCGCACCCGCCTGCTGCCCGCGGGCAGCCGCCGGCGGCGGGCCTACGATTCGGTAGTCTCTTCCTGGCGGGGCGCACGAACGGCTTGAGTTCTGCAGCGGCAACAAGGAGCAAACATAACCGATGGTGATCGCAGTTGCGCAAATCAACACCACAGTAGGCGATATTGCGGGTAACGTGGCCAAGATGGCGGAATTCGCCCGCCGCGCCGGCCGCGGAGGCGCGCACATGGTGGTATTTCCCGAGCTGTCCCTCTGCGGCTATCCTCCCCGCGACCTGGTGCAATGCAACGGCTTTGCCAGCGACAATGAGCGCGGGCTGGAGCAGTTGGCCCGCCAATTGCCCGATGGTCTTCTGGCGGTGGCCGGCTACGTAGGTCATTCCCGGCAGAGCACCGGCAAGCCCTTCACCAACGCGGCGGCAATTCTTTCCAGAAGGAAAATTTTCTACCGCCAGGCCAAAGTCCTGCTTCCCACATATGATGTTTTCGATGAACAACGCAATTTCGAACCCGGGGGACCGGCCCGCCTTTTCCGCGCCAAGGGCCAAAGCCTGGCCCTGACCGTGTGCGAGGACTGCTGGAACGACCGGCGCTTCTGGAAAAGGCCTCTCTACCAGCGCGATCCGGTAGAAGAACTCGCAGCCTGCAAACCCGATTTCCTGATCAACATTTCGGCCTCGCCTTACGCCTTTGAAAAGCGGGTTCTGCGTCACAAGCTGCTCAAAGCGATTGCCCTGCGCCACAAGATGCCGGTGATTTTTTCTAACCTGGTGGGCGGCAATGACAGCCTGGTGTTCGACGGCTCCAGCATGGTGATTGACGCCAAAGGGCGGCTGCGCGCCCGCGCTAAGTCGTTTGAGGAAGACCTCATCTTTTTCGATACGGAGAGCGCCGCCAAGGACATTCACGATCAGCCCTGCGACGAAATCGAGGCCGTATTTAACGCCCTGGTGTTGGGCACCCGCGACTACTGCCGCAAGTGCGGCTTCGAGCGCGCGGTCATCGGCTTGAGCGGCGGCATTGATTCCGCTCTGGTGGCCACAATCGCCACTCACGCCCTGGGCCCTAAAAACGTGATCGGCGTGGCCATGCCCGGGCCTTACTCCTCGGAGGGCAGCGTCCGCGATGCCCAGCATCTGGCCAGGAACCTGGGACTGCAGTACGAAGTGGTGCCGATTAGCGGCAATTTCCAGGAGTATCGCAATGCGCTCCAGCCGGTCTTCCGCGGCTTGGCGGAGGACGTGACCGAAGAAAACCTGCAGGCCAGGATTCGGGGCACCATTCTGATGGCGCTCTCCAATAAGTTTCGCGCCCTTGTGCTCAGCACCGGCAACAAGAGCGAACTGGCCGCCGGCTACTGCACCCTCTATGGCGATATGGTAGGCGGCCTGGCGGTAATCGCCGACCTTTACAAGACGAGGGTTTATGAGCTGGCACGCTGGATCAACCGCAACGAGGAAGTGATTCCCCAGGCCTCGCTGGTGAAGCCGCCCTCCGCCGAACTGCGTCCCAACCAGACCGACCAGGACACACTGCCTCCGTACGAAGTTCTGGACAAGGTGGTCCAGGAGTACGTGGAAAACAATGCGCACGGCCGGGAAATCGCCGCCCGCCATAAATTACCCCTCGAGCTGGTGAACGGCATCATTGAGCGGGTCAACCGCAACGAGTACAAGCGGCAGCAGGCCGCCCCTAACTTGAAAGTGATGCCCAAAGCATTCGGGGTTGGCAGAATCTTTCCCATCGCCCAGCGCTACCGGGTGTGAGCCGGGCGCGCGAGGGTGCGAGTACAACGTGAAATTGGTTTCCGTCCTCATTCCTGCGCTACATCGTCCGGACCTGACCCAGCGCTGTCTCGCATCGCTGGCCCGGCAAAGCTTGCCAGAACAGGAAATGGAAATCCTGGTTATGGAAAATGAAGCCCGGCCGGGTTCCATGCTTCAGCCGCCCTTCGCCGAGAATGTCCGCTGCCTAAATTTGGACAGGAACCTGGGAACAACCGGATCCATCAATTTGGGCCTGAGGCAAACCAGATCTCAGTACGTGCTGCTGCTGAACAACGACGTTGAACTGGAACAGCGGTATCTTGAGGTTCTGGTTGCGGCACTAGTGGCTGATCCCAAACTGGGATTTGCCACTGGCAAGCTGCTCAACGCCCGCCGCCGTGGCGTGCTGGATGGCGCCGGCGATGCCCTTCTCCGTGGAGGCGGAGCCTACCGACTGGGGCACGATGACCCCGACCAGGGCCTTTTCGATCGCCCTGTTTCTGTGCTCGCGGCCTGCGGTGCCGCCGCGCTGTTCCGGCGTTCTCTCTTGGAAGAAGTGCAGGGCCTGGATGAGGATTTTTTCGCTTACCTGGACGACATGGACCTTGCCTTGCGGGCGCAGGCCGCCGGCTATCGCGGCGCGTACTTGCCGGAGGCGGTGGCCTGGCACCTGGGAAGCGCCACCCTGGGCGACTCGTTTCATCCCCGCATTGCCGAGTTGCTGACCCGGAACCAACTGTTCCTTTTGTGGAAAAACTATCCCACCGGAGCTCTTCTTCGGCTGGGCGGACACATTCTGGTATTCCAGGTTCTGTGGCTGACTCTGATGTTGCGCCGGGGCATGGTCTTGCCCTATTTGCGCGGCGTGGCTGACGCTTTCCGGCAACTCCCCCGCATGCTGGCAAAACGCCGCTGGTGCCTGCGCCGGAGCCGCCTCAGTTCCAGGGAATTTCTTGCCCTGCTGTGCGCCTCCGAAGCGCAAATTTATGAATGGCAGGCGGCACGGCCTGCGGCTTCTCGTTCCGCCCTTTTGGCCAGGTATTTTCGATTTTTTAGACCTTGCTCGCGAACCGGCCTCAATACTTGAGTTGCTTGTTCCTGGGCGAGCATTGCGCTGGCCGTCTTGTTACAATGGCGAGCACTGGCTCATTGTCCTTCACACTGTTAGGAATTTGGGAGAGGTAGCCGTCGCACGATGAAGATCGCTATCCTGGGGACGCGCGGCATTCCCGCCCGCTATGGCGGGTTCGAAACTCTGGCCGAGCAACTCGCCAACCGCCTGGCCGAGCGCGGCCATTTGGTGACCGTCTATTGCCGCCGCCCCTTTACCCGGCCGGATGATGTGCTGCGCCCGGGAGTAAAGCGCGTAATTCTGCCTACCATTTCCCGCAAGCATTTCGATACCATCTTCCACACTTTTCTTTCCGTGTTCCACGTGGGCTTCAGCCAGGCGAATGCCGTGCTGCTGTGCAACGTAGGTAACAGTCCGCTGGCCTGGATCCCCCGCCTGTTCGGCAAACCCACCGTTCTGCATGTGGACGGCCTGGACCGCAAACGCAAAAAGTGGAAGTGGCTGGCCCGGCGGTACCTGCTGCTCTGCGAATGGCTCGCCGCCTATACTCCCACCCGCCTGCTCACCGATGCAGTCGCCATTCGTGATTACTACATGCAACGCTACTGCCGAGATTCTGTCATGATCGCCTACGGAGCCGAGGTGCCGCAACTGCCTCAGGTCCCATGGCACGAACACGATTTTAAGGTTCCCCAGCGCGGCTATATTCTTTATGTCTGCCGGCTGGAGCCGGAAAACAATCCGGAACTGGTGATCCGCGCCTATGGGAGGCTGCAGACAGACTGGCCTCTGGTGGTGGTGGGCGACAACAAATACGCTCCAGGCTACGTTGAGCGCCTGAAAGAGTTGGCCGGGCCTAACGTACGCTTCGTGGGCGCCGTTTATGGGCCGCGTTACTGGGAATTGCAGAACAACGCCGGCCTTTTTGTTTCTGCTTTCGAAGTGGGCGGCATTCATCCCTCGCTGGTCGAGGCCATGGCCGCCGGCAACACTCTGCTCTACCTGGATACAAAAGAAAACCGCGAGGCGGTAGGCGATTGCGGCGTCGCCTTCCGGGCGGACGCAGAGGAACTCGCTGCCGCGATGCAGCGGCTGCTGGACAACCCCCGATTGCGCGAGGAGTTGGCTGGCAAAGCTCTAGCTCGTGCCGCGGAACTTTATTCCTGGGAACACATTGTGGACCAGTACCAACAGTTGTTCTGCGAAATTGCTGATCTGGCCGGGCCCTTGCCCGTAGCTTCAGAACTCAAAGTAAATGGGACAGGAGGTAGTAATCGTGTCTGATCAAACTCGCGTTCTGGTAACGGGGGCGGGCGGCTTTATCGGTCATCATTTGGTTTCGTTTCTTCGTCGGCAGGGTTACTGGGTCCGCGGCGTGGACCTGAAGCATCCTGAGTTCTCAGTCAGTGACGCGAACGAATTTCAGATTCTTGATCTGCGGCGTTGGGAGAACTGCCTGCTTGCCACCCAGAGCATGGATGAGGTTTATGCGCTCGCTGCCGACATGGGCGGCATGGGATTCATCTCCTGCAATCACGCCCAGATCCTGCACAACAATTCGCTGATCAATATCCACACCCTTGAGGCTGCCCGTCAGAACGGGGTGAAGCGTTATCTCTACACTTCCTCCGCCTGCGTGTATCCCGAATACCGCCAGACCGAGGTTCATTGTGCGCCGTTGAAGGAAGAAGATGCCTATCCGGCCGAGCCGCAGGACGCCTACGGCTGGGAAAAGCTGGTGACCGAGCGACTTTGCCTTCACTACCACGAGGACTACGGCTTGGAGACCCGCACCGTGCGCTTCCACAACATTTTTGGTCCCTTGGGCACCTGGGACGGAGGAAGGGAGAAAGCGCCGGCGGCGCTGTCGCGCAAGGTGGCAGCGGCCAAGCTCACCGGCGGTGACGAAATCGAGATCTGGGGAGATGGCGAGCAGACCCGTTCCTTCTGCTACATTGACGATTGCGTCGCCGGGTTGTACAAGCTGATGCGTAGCGATTACCGCGAACCCCTGAACCTCGGTCAGGACCGCATGGTATCCATCAATCAACTGGCCGACATCATTACTGGCATTGCCGGCGTAAAACTTCACAAGAAGCACGTGCCCGGTCCTCAGGGCGTGCGCGGGCGCAACTCGGACAACACTCGATTGCGGCAAGTTCTCGGCTGGGAGCCACAGGTCTCATTGGAGGAGGGTCTTTCCAGGACTTACGCCTGGATTGAACAACAGGTGAGTGTCACGTTGGCCCGTGCTGGCCAAGTAGCCCGGACCGCGCAGACCGTGGGTGGAGGGAGTTAGCTTGGCGGTTCTTGCGGCCAAGGGTCTTGCCCAATAATTTCAGGACACGCGAACTCCTGCTTAAACACCGCGCCATAAATCTGACGACCGCGAGTCCAGTTCGAGGCGATCCCAGGACCGAAAAATGACGGAAGCACAGTGATTCTAAAGAGCCCCGCCACCGCCCAGGCCGACGCACAGGCAACCGCCCGCAAGCTTGTTCTCTCGGTCCTGGGAACCTGCCTCTGGTTCGGCATTGTGGCAGGACTCGCCGAGCGCCTGCTCTATCGCTTCTTCCCCGGCACCACCGGCGGAAACGACATGTGGTATGACGCCCTAGCCGACCTGCTCCTGTTCGCTGGGCTAGCAGTTCCGCTTCTTATCTCCGGTTTTTTCGGCGGGCGGCGGTACCTTTCGAAAGTCGCGTTTTTCCTTTGTTCCGCATTGTTTGCCCTTGATTGCCTGTTTGTGATCTGGCCGCCATTTGGGCATCGGTTGGGGCAGATGGCTTTGCTTAGCGGGGCGGCGCTGGCGATTGCCATAATCGCCACTGCCCTGTCCTTGCGTTTTTCTCGTTCCCTGACTGTGTTTAAGCGGGTGACTCTGCCTCTACTCCTCATTTTCGCCCTGGCTTATGCGGGTGGTGGCATGTGGTGGACTCATCGTCAGGAAAAACTCGAGAGTGCTGCCCTAAAACCCCGCACCGGCTCCCCGAACGTTCTCCTGATCATCATGGATGCGGTAGGCGCGAATCATTTATCCACCTACGGCTACGCCCGCAACACCAGCCCGCACCTGAGCGAATTCGCTGCGCGCAGTCTGCTGTTTGAGAAAGCGGTAGCTTCTTCCTCCTGGACTCTCCCCTCCCACGCCTCTATGCTCACCGGCCGGTTGCCCACCGAACATCACGCCGGGGAGTACAACTGGCGGCTCGACGGCCGCTTTCCCACGCTGGCCGAGGCGTTTCAACGCGCCGGCTACCGCACCGCAGGCTTCTCCGGCAACACTCTTCTGTTTAACCGGCGCGTGGGCCTGGCTCGCGGCTACATTCACTTTGAGGATGGAAGCCTGCTGGAGCGGTTGCTGCAGACTACTCTGGGCCAGCGCATCCAGACCCGTCTGGTGCGCGCCAACATCATTGACAACCTCGCCGGCCGTCAAGACGCGCGCGAAATCAGCCAGGACGCCCTGCGCTGGCTGGGCCGCGGCTCCGCACCATTTTTTGTCACCATCAACTACTTCGACGCTCACGAACCCCTGCTTCCCCCGCCCGCCTACTTTCATCGTTTCTCCACTCTGCACTCGCCGCTGAAGGGACAGTACAACTGGCCTGAGGACGTTCAGCTTTCGCCGAGAGAGGTAAAGGACGAGGTGGATGCTTATGATGCCACCATCGCTTACATTGACGAGCAACTCTCGGACTTCCTCAAGCGACTCGAAACCGCAGTCCTCCTGCAAAACACCATAGTTGTCGTCACCTCGGACCACGGCCAGGAATTTCAGGAACACGGCTTCATGTTTCACGGCAAGGGTCTCTATTGGAACCTGCTGCATGCCCCGCTGATCATCAGTTGGCCGGGTCATCTGCCCAGCGGCGAGCGCATCTCTACTCCGGTTGCGCTTCAATCCCTGCCGGCAACCCTGCTGCGGATGGCAGGAATCGCCAGTGATCCATTCCCCGGGCCCTCACTGATGGATCTCTGGACCAGCCCTGGCGACGCGCAAAATTGGCCGGCACCCGTCTCCGAACTGGCGGAGATGGGCGCATCGCCGCGCTTTCCCAGTTATTACGGGGCCATGAAATCGGTCGTCACGCCGCAATGGCATTACGTGCAAGGCGGCAAGTCGGGCCAGGAACTCTACGCCTGTTGCCACGACGAGCAGCGCGACCTCGTTGCCACTACCCTGGGCGCCGGCGTGAGTTCTGCCTTCCGCCAGCTCGTGCAGGGGACCGCGCCGGTGACATCGGAAGAGCTTCAGGCCGTGCTCCGCCAGCGCATTCTGCAGAGCGCATTGAAGCAGCCCCCGGAAACGACTGCCACTGCTAAACAGAAAAGCACCAACCGCCAGCGCATGAACGACCAACTGCACGCACTGGGTTATGTGCCTTGATCTTGTCTTCTTGGACTGCGGTTTGACCAGGTTTGTACCAAAAACGACAATTTAGGGGATCGGCCTCCCGGGGACGGCCGCTGCTTCCATTGCGGTTCTCGCAGACAGAGACTCCATCTGACTTTTTCTAGGACGCCGCGTCCAGTTGGCGTATTCTAGACATTCTCGACCCGCGCCAGACTGAGGACTGAAATGTTTTCCCGCCGTTCGCGGCTCATGCGCGTCAGTTGCGTTGCCAATGACCTGCTGGCCACCGCGGTGTCCTTTCTGCTGGCTTACGGCATTCGTTTGTGGGCGGGGCAACGGAACTGGTTCGGCCTGCACGGCATCTATCCCTTTTCCGCCTATCTGCCGGTTTTCGCCGCCATTGTTCTGCTTATCCCGCTGCTCGGCTACCTTTTGCATGCTTACCAGCAGGTCGAACTGAAGCGCCCCCGCGATATTGCCAGCGACGCGGTCAGGATGGTGGCGCTGGGCTTGCTGGCCCTGTTCACCGGCATGTTCTTTTTCCAAAGCCAGTACGTGAGCCGTGGCCTGCTGCTGATTTTCGTGTGCCTGCAGTTTGTGCTGCTGACCGGCAGCCGCTGGACCCTGCTGGCGGCCGGAACCTGGCTGCGCACCCGGCCGGAAAACCGGCGCCATTTTGTCATCGTCGGAACCTCCGAAAGCGCCGCTGAGCTCGCCTCGCTGCTGGAAGAGGGAAAGAATTTGGGACTGGAATTGCTGGCCTTTGCCCATATCGGCAACGAGCCCCCGGCCACCTCTCCGGCTCTGCGCCGCCCTTATCCGGTTATGCCCGTGGAACAACTCTCCGAACTCCTCCACAGCCACGTGGTGGATGAGGTTCTGTTTGCCGTCAACCGCGAGGAGTTGGCCGGCCTGGAGCCCCTCATGCAGCAGTGCGAGCAGGAGGGAATCCACATGCGCATGCAGCTCGACTTCCTGCCCCATGGCTTCAATCACGTATTCGTCGAGCATCTCGGCCAGATACCACTGCTGACCTTCGCCAGCAGCCCGCAGAACGACTTCGCTCTGGCGTTCAAGCGGGTGATTGACATCGTTGTCTCCGCCCTGGCTCTTATGGTTCTTTCTCCCCTGTTTCTGCTCCTCGCGGTTCTGATCAAGCTCACTTCTCGCGGGCCCGTGTTCTACCGCCAGACCCGCTGCGGTCTCGGCGGGCGACGCTTCCAGTTGCTGAAGTTCCGCTCCATGGTGGTCAACGCGGATCAATTGCTCCCTCATCTGGAAAAGTTCAACGAGCTGGACGGCCCGGCGTTTAAGATGCGCAACGATCCGCGCTGCACCCGAATTGGCCGCTGGATGCGCATCCTCAGCCTCGATGAACTGCCCCAGCTGTGGAATGTGCTGCTCGGTCATATGTCGCTGGTGGGACCGCGCCCGCCCCTGCCCGACGAAGTGGATCAATACCAGCCCTGGCAGCGCCGCCGCCTGCGCATGAGACCGGGGATGACCTGCTTATGGGCCCTGGAAGGGCGCAGCCAGCTCCGCTTTGAAAACTGGGTGCGCCTCGACCTGCTCTACATTGACAACTGGTCAGTATGGCTGGATTTCAAAATCCTTCTCAAGACCATCCCCATCGTGCTCTCCGGCCGCGGCGCTCACTAGGTCCGGTGCGTGGGTTAGAATTCCGCCACCATGAACACCGCGCGACGTCTTGCAACTTCGACGCTTATCTTCGTGCTGCTGCTCGCCCCTGCCGCGAGGCTGGCCGATGCTCAGATCGCCGCCCCCGCGCCTCACCGTCCCATCATCGTCTTCATGACCGACTTCGGCACGGTGGATGATTCCGTAGCGATCTGCAAGGGTGTGATGCTGGGCATCGCTCCGGAGGCGCGCATCGTGGACCTCACCCACCAGGTCACACCTTTCTCCATCGCCGACGGCGCCCGTTTCCTCTACGGCGCCACGCCCTACTACCCTCCCGGAACTGTATTCGTAGTCGTGATTGATCCCACCGTGGGCACCAGCCGCAAAGCCATCGTGGTCAAATCCAAGCGCGGCCAATATTTTGTTTTGCCCGATAACGGGCTGACGACTCTCGTCCTGGACCGCGACGGCCTGGAAGGCGCCCGCGAGATCACCAACCGCTCCTGGATGATCGGCAACGGCATTTCTTCCACCTTCCATGGGCGCGACATCTTCTCCCCCGTGGGCGCTCACCTAGCGGCGGGCGAGGACTGGACCCAGGCCGGTCCCGAACTGAAGCAGCTTGTCCGCCTCAAACTGGCCCCGGCGCGCGTGAACAGCAGCGGCATCACCGGCCAGGTAATCGCTCTGGACGGTCCCTTCGGCAACCTGATCACCAACATCAGCGGGGACAAATTCTTGAAGCTGGGCTACGTCCATGGCGACAAGGTCCACGTCCGGCTGGGTGACAGAGCCATGGTTCTGCCCTTTGTCCGGACCTTCGGCGATGTTCCGGTGGGCGAACCGCTGATCTTCATTGATTCCCGCGGCCGCTTCAGCCTGGCCGTCAACCAGCGCAGCTTTGCGCAGATTTACAACGTTAAGCCGCCGGTTCCCCTGTTTGTGCCGAAGAAATGAGCATCTTGGGAAAAGGTTTCAAGGTTGAGGTTTTTAAAGTTTCACGTCTGAAATCGCAATGAAACCTCGAAAAAAACTTGAAACCTGGGTTCTGAAACTTTGAAACCTGCGAAACATTGAAACCTGGCCTTCTTTGAAACCTTGAAACCTGCGAAACATTGAAACCTCGCCGGCAGCGCACTTCAACGTGCTACCGGTGTGGGGACTACATGCGTTGAGTCTCGCCGGAAGTCGAAGCGCAACAGCCATTCCTTCACCGTATTTGGCCCTTGCGGCTGCGGGGGGGCGAATTTCCAGCCCTGCGCCGCCTGCAGTGAGAGCCGGGCAAAATACTTGCTGGGGCCGGCGGATTCGAATCTCGCCCCGGTCACGTTGCCGGCCGGGTCGAGCACCACCCTGACCCGCACCCGGATAGTTCCGTGAATAGTATCGCGCGCGCTCTTCGGCACTTTGGGCAACACCTCGCGCACCACCGGCCCCTGCACACGGCTGGGGGACGGCACGTTCGCAGCTGGCCCAGGCGGCTCAGCGGTCGGGTTGCCCTCGTCGGCAGCAGGTGGCTCGGTCTCCACCGTGGCCGCTACCGGCGGCGCGCTCTTTCGCGGACGGCTGTAGATCCACCCCGCCACAAAAATCACCAGCAGAAGGGCCACAGCAACCGCAGAAGCCAAGTAATTCTTTTTGCCCCGATCGGCTTGTGGTCCACGCAGCGCGGGTTGCTGCACCGGCCCAGCGGGGACCGGCGCCAGCGCTGCCGTAATCTGCCCCACCGTCCACCGCTGTTTGGGATCGAGACAAAGACATTTGCGTATCACGTTCACCAGCGCCGCCGGTACTTCCCGAGGCAGCACCGCCTCCCGCCGCCCGGCTTCCAGCGCCGGCACTTTCTGGGTCATCACCTCTACCAGGGTCATGCCCAAGGACCAGACATCTCCCGCGGGGGAGAGCCCTTGGGTGGAGCTTTCCGGCGGATCGTAAACACCAGGCGCACCCACATTGCCCGGCGGGACCAGGCCATCACAGGCGATCTTGACCCGCTCCTCGGCCGCCATGATGTTGGCCGGCTTGACGTGGCCGTGAATAAAACCCTGGCTGTGCATATATGCCAGCGCCTCCAGAACCGGGGGCAGCATCTCCTGGCACTCCTGCGAGGTGAGAGCACGCGAAGCAACCACTTGCGCGAGGTTCTCCTCCGCATACTCCATTACCAGGAAGAGCAAGTCCTCGCCCCCCAAGCGGCAGCGTCCCATCTCGAAGAGGCGAAGCAGGTGGGGATGCGACATCTTTTCCGCTTCCGCCCAGCGGCTGAGATGGAGGGCGGCTTTCTCAGGCTGGGCCGCCACAATCTTGACCGCCGCCTTGTGCGGTTCTCCCTGAGGGCGTTCGGTAAGGAACACCGCGCTGTGGTCAGAGCCGCCCAGATACTTGCCCAAGGCGAATTTCCCGCCCACCACTTGACCTTGTAAGTGTCTCCAGGGTTGGGTCATTGCTCCTCCTGCCGTGTGAGACCCCGGCAGCAAGTGCCCGCAGTCCTTTGCAGGTGTCGAATGCGATGCTATCACTTCTGGGAATAGGTCCATGGCGAGAACTGGCTGGAATCGCTAAATTTCAAGACAGGCATATTGTGCCTCAGATCAGGGCCAGCAACCGCAGGGGAGAGCGTTACGGAAGGAGCAAAGCGCCGTCGGCGGACATGGTTGTTCCGCTCCTCAGGACTAACCGCGCAACCCTTGGCAACCAGCTTGCCAATTGCTTCGCCTGTTCTGTTTCTTTAACGTGGCGAAACAGGGACAGGAAGACAAAGAATGTTGTTCTCTGCAGAAACGCGCAATCCCATCCCGGTCAGAGATCGAACTTTGCGGTGCTGACCGCAAACAACGCCTGCACTCCTCTGCCCTGTTTGTTGGCGATACGGTATCTACCCGTCCCCACTCCATCCCCAGCATCGACCCCCGGCTTCGAATCGGCAGCATGCCGTCTAAGTCCATCACAATTGAAGAACGTGACCTCGGTAACCTACAGCGGGGTCCCATTCCGACCTACCATTCTTATGCATGCTTCTGCAGGCCATGGTGCTTTCGCGCGACACCGACAAGGTGGCGGTCTTGATGCGTGCCTTTTCCCGCCTCGACGTTGACGTGGTGGTGTGCAGTGAACCCAGTTCCGCCATCGCTCTCATGGATCGAAAGAAGTTCGAGGCGGTGGTCATTGACTTCAGCGTTCCCGGCGCCGAGGAGCTGTCGAAGGACATATGGCGGCAACACGAAAACAAAACCATGATTGCCGCTATCCTGGGCGGTGATACCAGCGTGCGCGAGGCCTTCGCCACGGGGGCGAAATTCGTGCTCTATGAGCCCATCACTCTAGACCGCGCTCTGCAGGGACTGCGCGCGGTCAAGAGCCTGATGTATCCCCAGCGGCGGCAACAGCTGCGCAAGCCGGCTTACGCTCCGGTTTGCCTCAAGTTCACGGCTGGCCACGAAATCAAAGCCGTGGTGGTGAACGTGAGTGAGGGAGGAATCGCGGTGCGGCTGACGAAACCCGCTACCGTCCGCCAGGCAGTGCGCGCCCGCTTCAATCTGCCAGGCATTCGCAACGCCATTGATGTGCAGGGCCAGATCGCCTGGGCCGACAAAAGCGGCCGCGCCGGCATAAGGTTTGTTCATGTTTCCAGCGATTTGCAGGCCCAACTGAAGCAATGGCTCTTCCCTGCCTTGCGAAACAGCAAAGTCGAGCGCTGAAGTTCGCATTTGTTCCCTTGGCACCGGTTACCACAGTCATCTTCCTCGGGTGCCCTGGGGAAGCTAAGCTCTGGCCATCACTGGGGCCCGGCAGATCTGCATTCGAAGGCATAAAGGTTGTTCAAGCGAGCTAGTGTCGCGTGGTTCACGGCGGCCGGAATCCTGGTCTGCGCGCAGATATTCGTCTCTCTGCTCCTTCCCGACGGCTACTTGCTGCACGTTTTTTCGGACAGCTTACAAACCCTGCTTCTGCTCGCCTGCTATCTGACCACTCTGCCCAATCAGGTTGACGGCCGTGGCAGCTCGTCTGCCTTCTGGACCTTGCTCTCCCTTGGTTTTGCGCTCTGGCTCTTGAACCAGGTGTTGTGGACTTTTTACGAAGCCGTACTGCAAGCGCCGCCCGCCTCCGGTTTCTGGGGCGACTTTGTTCTCTACCTGCACGTAATCCCCCTGATGATGGCGCTCGCAGTCCGCCCTCACCTGCACCAGAATCAGAATCCCAGCCTCCTCAATTTTGCCAATGCCGGCATGGTCATTGTGTGGTGGTTGTATCTGTACCTCTATTTCGTGACCCCCTGGCGCGAGATTGCCCATCTTCCCAGTTGGTGGGACCAGAACTACAACGTGGTTTATGGTGCAGCCAACATCGCCGTGGCGGTCTTGGCTGGTACGGCGCTATACCGGAGTGGCGGAAAATGGCGGACCTTGTACGCCCATCTTTTCGGGGCCGCGTCCCTCTACGCTGTAGGCTCATTTATGGCCAGCGCCGCCATTGACGCGGGTCAGTACTATTCCGGCAGCTTGTACGACATTCCGCTGATCCTGGCCCTGGCCTGGTATGCCGGGCTGGGACTGGTGGCCCGCGATCTGCGCCTCAACAACGAGCAGGCAGAGAACTCGCGGCCGGCGGGCGCCGGCTGGGGAACACCGCTGGCGGTAGCGGCAGTGCTCTCTGTACCCGTTGCTGAACTGCGCGGGCTGTTCGTTCGCGACCTACCCGCCTCGGTTATTACCTACCGCTCGCTTCTATCTGTGGGTATAACTCTTATCCTCTTTGTCTTGTTTCTGTTACGGGGCAGGACCCTGCGCAAACTCCGGCCTTCACGGCCTCCCCTGTCCAGCGCCTTGCCGGAATCCGCCCGGCCCTGACCGCTCCACCGGCCTTGTAGCCATTTCTCAGCAGGGTATAATGCAGGGCATCTCTGGCCGGCAGAGCTGAATCCTAAACCGGTTCAGAATGAATCGCGGCAGCCACGACCGCGAACGAGAACGGACAGCCCAACAACCAGGACCCGGCATCAGCATGATGCGCAAATCTGTGGTGTTTCTGGCTGTTTGCCTGGCGCTTTCGATTTCCTCCCTGGCCCAGGGCAACCAGCCTCAGTGCAGCCTCTCGGTTGTGCCTGCCAGCGGCGTGGCGCCGCTTCCTGTCACTGCCAGCGTCAACTGTACCGACTCGGAGGCCCCCATTCTCAGCGTGACGCTGGATTGGGGCGATGGCTCTCCGACCTTCACCACAGCTCAAAC
>JBLMXE010000350.1:0-5107 GCA_050257615.1 Chlamydiota bacterium
GCTTTGCCGCCCTCTGGAACGTTTGTATAATGAATAGTTTCCCCACAAATGCGGAAGCCAATCCAGTTCTGATGCAGCGTACAAGGATAAGACCCCATGGCCACCACTGATGTAGCGATCCAACATGCCGGCCACCCGGCCGGCAAACCCGTTGTGAATGATATGAGCATCCAGGTAGCCACCGTGAACGGCTCCGGTTCCCAGAGCTCCAACACGGTGCTGCTGCGCACCATCTTTCAGATGGGGGTGCCCGTCTCCGGCAAGAACCTGTTTCCCTCCAACATCGCCGGCCTGCCTACCTGGTACACCATTCGCGCCAACAAGGACGGCTATATCGCCCGCAAGAAGGAGATTGATTTTTTGGTGGCCATGAACCCGGAGACGGCCCAGGAAGACGTCATGGCGCTGGCCGACGGCGCGGTGGTGCTCTACGACGAGCCCCTGAACCTGCGCAGCCTGCGCCAGGACCTGATCTTCTACTCCGTGCCCTACGACAAACTGGTGGCCACGGTCTGCCCGGAAGCCAAGCTGCGCAAGCTGGTCAAAAACATGGTGTACGTGGGTGTAGTCGCCCGCCTGCTCAACCTGGACATGGCGGAAGTGGAAAAGGCCATTCGCAAGCAGTTCGCCCGCAAGGTGAAGGCAGCGGAGTTGAACCTGGCGGCGGCCCGCGCCGGCTACGACTACGCCGTGGCCAGCCTGACCAAGAACGACCCTTACCGCATCGAGCGCATGGACAAGAACCGGGGCAAGATCATTATTGACGGCAACTCCGCTGCCGCCCTGGGCTGCATGTTTGCCGGCGTCACCGTGGTCACCTGGTATCCCATCACGCCCTCGTCTTCGCTGGTGGAAACGCTGATTGATTACATGAAGGAATACCGCATCGGGCCTGACGGCAAGGCTACCTTCGCCATCGTGCAGGCGGAAGATGAGCTGGCTGCCATTGGTATGGTCATCGGCGCCGGCTGGGCCGGGGCGCGCTCCATGACCGCCACTGCCGGCCCCGGCATTTCTCTCATGTCGGAATTTACCGGCCTCGCCTATTACGTCGAAGTTCCCGCGGTGGTCTGGGACATCCAGCGCGTCGGCCCCTCCACTGGCCTCCCCACTCGCACCTCGCAGGGCGACGTGCTCTCAACCGCTTTTCTTTCCCACGGCGACACCAAGCACATTCTGCTGTTCCCCTCATCGCCGCACGAGTGCTTCAAATTTGCCGGCGAAGCCTTCGACCTGGCCGAGCAGTTCCAGACGCCGGTGTTTGTGCTCTCCGACCTCGACCTGGGCATGAACAACTGGATGTCGGAGCCGTTTGAGTACCCGGAGAAGCCCATCCGGCGTGGCAAGGTGCTGAGCAAGGAAGATCTGGAGCGCCTGGGCGGCTTCCAGCGCTACAAAGATGTGGAGGGCGATGGCATCCCGTATCGCACTCTGCCCGGCACCGATCATCCGGCAGCCGCCTGGTTCGCGCGCGGCAGCGGCCACAACGAGAAATCGCAGTACAGCGAGCGGCCGGATGACTTCGAGCACAACATGGAGCGCATTAACCGCAAGTTTGAAACCGCGCGCTCCCACGTGCCACGGCCCGAGGGGTACACCGGCAAGTCAAAGATCGGCATCATCGCTTACGGCACTTCGCACTGGGCCATCACCGAGAGCCGCGACCAACTGCGCGGCGAATACAGCCTGGAAGTTGACTACCTGCGCGTGCGGGCCTACCCCTTCACCCGCGAAGTGCACGAATTTATCGAGAAGCACGACCGCGTTTACGTGGTGGAGCAGAACCGCGACGCGCAACTGCTGGCGCTGCTCAAGCTGGACGTGGCGCCGGAGCGCATCACCCGCCTGCGCAGCATCGCGCACATCCACGGCCTGCCCCTGGACGCGCGTTCCGTTACTGACGAGATCATGACCATGGAGGGCAAGTAAATGGCGAGCACATCAACACCCGCGCCCAAGACCAACCGCATCGGGCTGAGCGTTCTGGATTACAAGGGCGGCAAGACCACGCTGTGCGCCGGCTGCGGCCACAACGCCATCTCCGAGCGCATTCTGGAAGCCATGTACGAGATGGGCGTGCAGCCTGAACGCGTGGCCAAGCTCAGCGGCATCGGCTGCTCCTCCAAGAGTCCGGCTTACTTTATGAGCCGCTCCCACAGTTTCAATGCGGTGCACGGACGCATGCCTGCGGTGGCCACCGGAGCCATGCTGGCCAACCGCAACCTGCTGACGCTGGGGGTGAGCGGCGATGGCGATACCGCCTCCATCGGCATGGGCCAGTTCATTCACCTCATGCGGCGCAACCTGCCCATGATTTACATCATCGAGGACAACGGCGTGTACGGCCTGACCAAAGGCCAGTTCTCCGCCACTGCCGACATCGGCTCCAAGCTGAAGACCGGGGTGGTCAACGACCTTCCCGCCATTGACACCTGCGTGCTGGCAATCCAGCTGGGCGCCACCTTTGTTGGACGGTCGTTCTCCGGCGACAAGAGGCAGCTGCACGCCATGCTGAAGGCGGCCATCGCTCACCGCGGCACCGTCATGCTCGACGTCATTTCTCCCTGCGTCACCTTCAATGACCACGAGGGCTCCACCAAGTCCTACAAGTACATGAAGGACCACGACGAGCCGCTGCATGAAGTGAGCTTCGTGCCCGTATTCGAGGACATTAGCGTGGAGTACGACCCCGGCACCACCGTGGACGTCACCATGCACGACGGCTCCCAGCTTCGCCTGCGCAAACTGGAAGAGGACTATGACCCCACCAACCGTATTGCCGCCATCACCCGGCTGCTGGAAGCCCACGACAAGAATGAAGTTCTGACCGGCGTGCTCCACGTGAACACCAAGGCGCCCAACTTCCTGGACCTGGTGAACATGACTGACAAACCCCTGGCCACCTTGCCGCAGGAGCTTACCCGCCCCAGCCGCCAGGTGCTGGAAGAGTGTATGGAAGAACTGCGGTAGAGCAGTTCTCAGGTCCCGGTTCTCACTGCTCAGACAAAGGCCCTCCGAAAGGAGGGCCTTTGCCTTTCTGAAATGAATCGCCTGTGGCGCGCACGCCCTCGCCCGCGAATGTCACCCTGGGCTGGAGGGGTTCTTTACCGCTGACTCCCGACTAGCGACTCCTGACTCTGGGTTTAACGCCGCTTTCTTTTTCCTGTACTTTTCTTTCCTGCGGCTTTCCTGGCATTAACCAATTCCTCCTCATCCCGATCCAGCAGGCTGGGTTGCTGCGGTTCGCCGCTATGCTCGGCATTCTCGCCGGGCTCGGGAAAGTCCGTGTCGGAGGACTTTAGTAAGGGATCATCGCCGCGATGGGGAAGTTGTCCCGCCATGGAAGTATTGCCTTTCTCTCCTGGATTTTCCGGCTCAAATGCTCCTTTATGACTATCCTCATCCACCATTCGACTTATTGTTGGCATAAATGCCCTCCCTGATGATCTCGGGGGCTACTCCATTGTTGCGCCGGGCGGGGAAAGCCGCAACTTTTGGCCCATTTGGGGTTTGAAAAATTAGCGATTCAGTGCAAGAGTGGGAAAGTCAGGGGGCGTGCATGAAGCAGGCAAAACGGTTCCTGGGTGTGGCATTACTGTTGACTGCAGTTGCCTGGGGACAAGGCGGGAGCACGGATGCTCCCAAGTCACGCCAGGCGCACAGCGCCGGCGTACATAAAATGCCGCCGCACGCCGCCCGCCAACTCTCGGTACGCGAGAAGCAGGAGCATGCGCAAATTCGCGCCGAGCAGCGCCGCCAGGCCAAGCTGGCCAACAAGCAGCGCAAGGAAGCCATGAAACGCTCCCGCCACGTGCGCAAAGCACAACTGAAGGCTCAGTAGAAATACGGAAGATAACTTTCACCGCCGAGGCGCAGAGCTCGCCGAGGACGAAGCTTCAGGTTTCGCTGCGCACGCGGGGTCTCGGCGGTAGATCCTCAAATGGGGGTGCCGGGTTTGCTATTCCGCCGGCGGTGTTCGCCGGGCGCGGGAAGGAGCCACGCCTAGCCGGCGCAGCCGTTCGCGCGCCTGCGTGGCCTCTGGCGAGCGCGGAAACCGCTGGATCAAGTTGCTCAGTTCGCGCACCCCGCCCTGCTTGTCTCCTAGCTCGATGAGGGAGTAGCCTTTCTTGAGCTGCGCTGAAGCCGCCTTGTTGCCGCTGGGAAACTGCTGCAAAACCTTATCATAATCCTGGGCCGCTGCCTGGTAGTTTCCCGCCCGGTATTCCATCTCGGCGACATAGAACAGGGCATTGCCCGCGAGGTCGGTGTTGGGGTAGTACTTCACGTAATCGTTGAATTCCTGCTTGGCAAGGTCCATGTTGCCGGCGTTATAGTCCCGCACCGCGTTGTTATAGAGCACATCCGGCGGCGGGGCCTGCTGTTGCTGCTGTTGCTGCGCTTGCAGATTCTGCTGCGACGCTTGCATGTCCTCCAGTTGCTTCGTCACCCGCGCCAGCCGCGCCTTCAGTTCGTCCAGACTGTCGTTGAGCGTCTGGATCTGGCCGGAGAGCTGGTCACTGCGCGTGCCGGCATCCGCCTCCTGCTTCTGCAGCACCTGCTGCAGTTGGGTCATAGTGGACGCCAGCTTGTTCATGGTGTCGGTGTTCTGCTCGATCAGGTTCTTCATCACGCCCATGCCCTGGTCGAAGGATTGCTGCATACGCGCTACCTGGTCCTGCAGCGCCTGCACCTGCGTCTGCAACTGAACAATCTCCTTACTCACCGCGAAAGCGGGCAAGTTAAAGAACAGCAGGGCAGCGACAAGAGAAACCGCGAAAGATCTTTGAATTTTCATAAATTCTTCCATTTGCGGGGGCAGGAATTCTCTTTAAATTGGATGCAGAATACCTGCTCGACGGCGATGGCGCCGAAGTTGGTCCCATTCCGGCCCTGGCCGGTTCAGGCGAGACCGCTCACCAACTGCTAATAAGCATACAGCGAAGGGTAGCGGCTTCGCAGCCTATGGGCTGCAGGGGCCGCCACCCTCGCTCAAGGCTCACTTCTGGTAAACGAAGTGGCCGCGCCGGTTCTGCTGCCAGCAATCCTCAGTGTGCTCGGTGCAGAAGGGCTTTTCCTTGCCGTAGCTGATGGTCTTGATGCTTTCGGC
>JBLMXE010000351.1:0-4515 GCA_050257615.1 Chlamydiota bacterium
GTAAGGTGTTCACTACACTTGGATTCGCCGGGCCCGTCGAAGGATTCAAACCACCAAAGACTTACTTTGCCCGAGGCTTTGGGCCCCTACAGAGGACTGTTTAGCCTGTGAACGAAACTAGATATCCTAGTGCGGATTGATCGTTAAGTCAATGGAAAAGTTGGGGTTCCGAGTGCGACAAGCTGCGCCACACGAAACCATGCGGCCCTTGGGCAGTATCGTTCCAAATAGCTATTTTGAGGGCCCTTATTCGTTTTGCGACTCGCGGAAGGCACTGATCTCGCTGCGCTGCCCCTCGCTCAAGCTAACGAATTCAAAGCCATAGCGGGCACCGCTCCGGTTGCGGACCACGGCTCGGACGGCCAGTCGCTGGGAATTACCCGGGAGAGGGAACTCCAGCCCTACGCTTTCCCCCACCTCCAGGTCAGCGGCCAGCAGGGCGGAGATGCCCGCTTCGCTTATTCCCAGGGTACGTCCATAAAGTGGGCGGCGATGACCGGCACGGACTAGGGCCACCCGGGCATCGAGGGGAAACCGGTGGTAGCGGCGGGCCTTATGATGACGGCTAGGGCTTTCCGGGGCAAAAGGGCCGGACTTGATCATGATTTAGCGTGACGGCTTGGTGCTGACCGCCGCCTGGTCGTCAGTTTCAGAGGAGATCACCGGATCAGCCCCGGCGAACCACTTCACAAATTGCCGCACCTGGTCGCGGTATTCGTTGGACATTTCCACGAACTTAATGCCCATGCCGCGGCCGGAATGGGAGCTGCAAACCACTCCTTCGCCGCGCAGATTGGCGATCTTCATCAGCAGCTCCAGGCTGATCCGGGTTCCAACCGGCAGAGGCTGAGAGAGTTGCACGTAGCAGCCTCCCTGGCTGATATCGGTCACCTGTCCCCATATCGGCAGCTGCGAGCCCTGCACCCGCAGCAGCGCACTGATGAAACACTTAAAACGGGCATACTGGCGGCGGTCGCCGGATAGAGGTGCGGTGTAGCTATCGGAGCCGGCAGGCGCCAGATTGACTTCCCACAGAGAAGCGCCCTCGGTAGCGCCGCGCAGGCCGGCGTGGCTGGCGTAAGGCGTGCCTTCCTCGCCCACCCAAACCACGCGGAACAAGGAATTACGGCCGTTATATTTCAAGCCGACGACGTCGCCGGCACGCAGCGGCATGCACAGACCTTTGACGTGGGCGCCCTGATCGCTGAGATTTTCCGTGCACACTACTTCCAGGAAGGGATGTCCTTCGGGATCAGTGCCCCAAAGCTGCACGCGAAGCGCAACTTCCGTGCGCGGCTGACGACGACGCCCCAAACAACAACCCTCCCATGCGTGATTAAAGGGCATGTTAGCGGCCTCTCACGGGACGCACCAAGTTACGATGGTGACTGGCCGGGGACAAGCTAAGCCACCGGCAAAATGGCGCCAAGCGGCCGCCGGCATCACTTATCGCCACCGCAGGCCCAGGAACCCTTCCGCGCTGTTTATCCCCTATCTGCCGCGCGGCAGAGTTCGATCAACCGCTCTTGTGTGCCCTCAGAATCGGGCGCCTTTTCTGGTGGCGCCCATTCGCGCGGCGAGCCCGCGGCCAGCAGCAAGCGCGCTACCGCGACATGGTCGGCGCCCTCTTGTGGCGGATCATGACTCCAGCCTTCGCATGCCCAGACCAGGGGCGTGGCGGCAAACATACCGTCAAGTGTGTTGACCGACGCACCATGGGCCAGAAGCAAGCTCACGGCATCTGCACGGCCTGCCATTGCGGCGCGATGCAGCGCGGTCACACCGTCGGAGTCTTTTACGTTGGGATTAAAACCGCACGCCAGCATAGTTTCGAGGACGGTTGAGTCGCCGCGTTCGGCGGGAACGTGCATCATGAGGTGATGTTCGGCGCGCAGCTCACCCCGGAGATTGGGATGCGTCGCGAGCATAGACGCTGCCTGCATCCGCTCGCCCGCAGTACATGCGGAAACGAAACGCTCGAGCGGAGCAAGCTCGTCTTTTGCACCATGCTGCAAGAGCCATTCAGCTATTTCGCTATTCCCGTGCAAGGCGGCTACCGTATGCGCGGTGCGTCCGTCGGAGCGACGTTGATGAATGTCGGCTCCGTGGGAGACCAGTAGCTCGACCATGGCGACGTTCCAACGCTGCGCGGCAATGTGCAGCGGCGCGTCGCCGGACTGGGCCCAGGCGAGGTTCGGCTCAGCTCCGTGCTCCAGCAGCCAACGCACGCCCGCGACGCCTGTGGGGCTGGCCCAGCCCAGGATGTAGCGCAAGGGCGGAACACCTCCCGGAATTCCGTTGACGTTAACGCCAAAGCGGTGCAGCAGCTCCAGTGCTGGAATATTGCCGCTGCCCGCGGCGATGTGCATAGAGACGCCGTCCGTGGGATTTGCGCCGCTTTCCAGCAATAGTTCTGCAAGCTCTATGTGGCCCATGTCAATGAGGGCGCCCCAAAGCGCGGTGCGTGGAAGCTCTGGATGCCAGTTCCAGTGGTATTCGGCGTTGGGATTCGCACCGTGGCGGAGCAATTCGCGGGCAATCCTGACGAGTCCATTCGCTCGTTCCGGTGATCCACGATGCAGGCACGTGTGGCACACGTAGAGCAGTGGCTCCCAGTTCTGCACCCCGCCTGCCCGGCCTGCAAGCTCAGGGTGCGCTTGCAAACGAGGCCCCGCGGCGTCAGCCTCGCCCAGCACAAGTTCGGTGAACAGGTTTGCGTGCGCGATGCCTTCGTGCCGCGTCAGCAGCCGGAGAGCGCGATCTTTAGCGCCTCCTGTGGCACAGCGAAGGAATTCGTCCACGGCAGCGGAAAAGGAGAGCGAGCGTTCTTCCACATGCTCCCGCAGCTCGTTCCAGGATTTGAAGCCATACTCGCGAGCAATGACGAACTGGGCGTCATGCAAGGCGATGGTGTCGTGGTTAAGGGACCGGCCTTGAAGGATGGCCTGGAACCGCGTAAGCGCGGCTGGATCCTGGTTTCGCACTGCGTGTAGTAAGGATTTGGCTTGTTTCTTGAGCTGCTCCAGATTGGCGCGCTCAGGCAACTGCTGCAACGTCATAAAGACCTCCATGCTGGAGCCTGGGTTCGCAATCAGGCAGCACGGGATCTAGACGTGCATCGGGTGGTGGATTGACAGTGGGCTTAGCCCTTCGCGCGAACCTGCCGGCGCCCGGAGCGCACGCATCTTGATACCACGAAATTTTCTGGAACGTCAAGGCGTTTGGGAAATGTCTGATATTTAGCGGCTCTTGGGCCATGGGAAGCGCAAACCGAACTAAAGAGGCAACTCACAGATTCCCCGCTCGCGCGGCCCATAAGAGTGCTATAGCTTGACAAAGTGTCACATTAGATTGATTCTAAATACTTGATGGACGCCGCGGCGATTAAACAATCCCTGGAGGACAGCGGCTTGCGCTGCACGCCGCAGCGATACGCGGTGATGGCATTCCTGACGGAATGCCACCGGCATCCCACGGCCGCGGAAATTTTCCAAGCCGTGAATCGCGTGGATCCGCGCTCTTCCCGGGCCACCACTTATAACAATCTGCGAGACCTGGTACAGGCGGGTCTGGTGCGGGAAGTGGCGGTCGAGGGGCGCGCCGCACGGTTCGATGCCCGAGGCATGCGGCATCACCACTTCATCTGCGACCGCTGCGGCAGTGTTGAGGACGTGGAATGGTACGACGTGCCCAGGCCTGCCTCGGGTTCGCTGGGGAAGAGGATTCTTCGCGAATGTGAACTTATTTTCCGGGGGCTGTGCACGAAGTGCGCCCGGCGGCACGCTTCCCGTTGATCCTGGCAGGCGTGTTGGATGGTAGATGAATGCCGCCACCGGAAGCGGGGCGGCAACAATGGTGCGAACCCGACAAGCGAAACGGGTTCGTAATTCTTCAAAGTTTTTTTACTAATTCAAAGGAAGATAAGCATATGGAGAAGAAACTCGCCGCCGCAGCGGGGGCTGCCCCGCACACTCAGGAACAAACCACACCAACCGAATCCAAGTGCCCGGTCGCGCATGGCGCTGGCAGAGTCCAGACCAATGCCGACTGGTGGCCGAATCAGCTGAACCTGAACATTCTGCACCAGCACTCTCCGCTGTCCGATCCCATGGGCGAGGAGTTCAATTACGCGGAAGAATTCAAGAGCCTCGACCTGCAGGCCGTGGTCAAGGACCTGCATGCCGTGATGACAGACTCGCAGGAGTGGTGGCCGGCCGACTTCGGCCACTACGGGCCGCTGTTCATTCGCATGGCCTGGCATAGCGCCGGGACCTACCGAATCGGCGACGGCCGGGGCGGGGCCGGCTCGGGCTCGCAACGTTTTGCGCCGCTCAACAGCTGGCCGGACAACGTGAACCTCGATAAGGCGCGCCGGCTGCTGTGGCCCATCAAGCAGAAGTATGGCCGGAAAATCTCCTGGGCCGACCTCATGATTCTGGCCGGCAACGTTGCCTTGGAATCCATGGGTTTCAAGACCTTCGGTTTCGGCGGCGGGCGCGAGGACGTCTGGGAGCC
>JBLMXE010000352.1:0-4339 GCA_050257615.1 Chlamydiota bacterium
TCAAGATCAAACGCCAGAACGGCCCTGACTCCAAGTCCTATTGGGAAGAATTCGCAGTTCCCTACCGTCCGGGGATGAACGTGATCTCCGCCCTCATGGACATTGCGCTCAACCCCACGACGCGCCAGGGCAAGGCGAGCACGCCCATCACCTACGAGTCCAACTGCCTGGAAGAGGTGTGCGGCTCGTGCGCCATGCGCATCAATGGGCGGGTCCGCATGGCCTGCTCGGCACTGATTGACAATTTGGACAAGCCCATCCGCCTGGAGCCGCTTTCCAAGTTTCCTGTGGTGCGCGACCTGACCGTGGACCGGACGGTGCTGTTCGAGAATCTGAAAAGGGTGAAGGCGTGGGTGCCCATTGACGGCACCTACGACCTGGGCTCCGGCCCGCGCATGTTGCCGGAAGAGCAGGAGGCCGCCTACCCGCTCTCCCGCTGCATCTCCTGCTGCTGCTGCATGGAGGCCTGCCCGCAATTCAACGAGGACACCGGCTTCGTGGGCGCTGCCACCATCTCGCAGGTGCGGTTGTTCAACACCCATCCCACGGGCAAGGCGCTGAAGCGCGAACGATTGACGGCGCTGATGGGCGATGGCGGCATCCACGAGTGTGGCTATGCCCAAAATTGCGTTGAGGTCTGCCCCAAGGACATTCCCCTGACCAAGTCCATCTCCGAGGTGGGGCGCGAGGTCATGAAGCAGGCCATCGGGGATCTGTTCCGCAAATAAATGCTTAGTTGAGTTACCGAAGTTTGCTCCTATTGGTTCCTTTAGAAAAATCTGCGCCCACATTTCCCCCACTGTGGCTTAAAATTTTTTTGCTTCAGTTGAACCACGCTGCGGGAGCATATCTTAGTGAATCACGCCACTCGGTCGAACCTGGTCGCCGTATTGTTGTTGGCCATCATCTCCCTGCCCGCGCAGGCCCTGCACTATCGCACCCGGCACAGCCAGCATTTCCGGCGGGCACGGCGCCATCGCGTTTACCGCCGTCATTACCGCCGCCGCCGCTTCGCCTGGATACCGCTGCACGGCTCGCACGATTCCCTGGTGCGGCAGAATGAAGAAATTGACCGCCTGGGCCTGCCCCGCATTGCCGACGAACAGCAATTGCAGCAGATGGAGCAGGAGCACGCCCTGGTTCCCATTCGCGAGAGCCACATCCTGACCATCCATCCAGATCTGGCGCCGCAGAATCGCTACTGCAAGTCGTGGACGCGCGATTTCCTGCACGATCTGGCTGAAGCCCACTATCGCCAATTCCACACCCCCATCCAGGTAAACTCCGCGGTGCGCACGGTCGCCCAGCAGAAGCGCCTGCGCCGCTATAACCACAACGCTGCGCCAACCGCTGGCGATACTGAGTCCTCGCATGTCGCCGGCCTTACCGTGGACGTTTCCCGGCGGGGCATGGGCCGCGCCGAGCGCCACTGGATGGAGAAATATCTGCTGAACCTCAAAGAACAGGGTTTGATCGAAACCGCCGAAGAGCGCCGCGAGCCCGTGTTTCACATCATGGTGGTCAAGCGTTACGACGAGTGGCGCCTCGCCAACATCGAGCACATGCAACCGGAGGCGCCGGAAAGCGCCCAAGAACAGGAGAGTACGGGCCCTGCTGTACAATGACGGGCCATGTTCCGCAAATTTTCGGTTGTTCTTCTCCTGGCCCTGGCCTCACTTTGCGCGCCGGCGCAGACCGACATCACCAGGATCTCTCCGGAAGCCCGCCGCATCCACGATTCCGCCATCGTCATTGACACGCACGCCGATACGCCCCAGCGCTTCGTGGACGAACACTTTGACCTGGGCACAGTCACGCCCGTCAGCGAAGGCAATCTTGACCTGCAGAAGGCGCGGGAAGGCAACCTGGGGGCGGAGTTCTTCTCCATCTGGGTGGACCCGCAGACCAGCGCCGGCCATTACACCCAGCGCGCCCTCGACCTGATTGACGCCGTTTACCAGCAGGCGGAGCGCCACCCCGACCAGATGGTGATGGCCTTCAGCGCGGACGATATCGTGCGCGCCCGCACCGGCCCCTACAAGCGCCTGGCCGCCCTCATGGGGCTGGAAGGCGGCCACGCCCTCGAGGGCGACATTCGCGTGCTGCGCGACTTCTACCGCCTGGGCGTGCGCTACATGACCCTGACCTGGTCCAACACCAACGACCTGGGCGACTCGTCCGGCGACATCAACGATCCCAAGGTCCAGCACCACAACGGGCTCACCCCCTTCGGCAAACAGGTAGTGCTCGAGATGAACCGCCTGGGCATGATCGTGGACATCTCCCACGTGGCCGACAAGACCTTCTGGGACACGATTGCGACCACCAAGGCGCCGGTGATCGCTTCCCACTCTTCCGCCCGCGCCCTGGTCAACGCCCCCCGCGACATGACTGACGACATGCTGCGGGCGGTGACCAAGAACGGCGGCGTGGTGGACGTGAATTTTTTCTCCGCCTTCGACGACGAGACCTTCCGCAAGGAAGTGGACGCGCAGCAGAAAGAAGTGGACGCCGCCATCGAGAAGTTCAAGGCCAGGCGCAAGGCCGAGGGCAAGCCCGTCAGCTATATGGATGTGGACCACATCCAGCGCGAGTACCTGGCGAAGATTCCGCGCCCGCCCCTGAAATCGCTGATTGACCAGATTGACCACATCGCCAAGGTGGCAGGCATTGACCACGTGGGGCTGGGCTCGGACTTCGATGGCGTCTCCGGGGCGCTGCCCCAGGGGATGGATTCGGTCGCCGACCTGCCCAAGATTACGCAGGCTCTGCTGGATCGCGGCTACAAGCCCGACGATATCAAGAAGATTCTGGGCGGCAACGTGTTGCGCGTGTTTCGCCAGGTGGAGCAGGTGAGCCGGCAGATGCGTACGGCTCATTGAATACCGAGTACCGAGAAAAAACTATATACGACGTCATCCTGAGCGAGCGCGAGTCGAGCGGAGCGAAACGAGCGCTAGTCGAAGGACCTGGCGCTTAAGAGCTCATGACGCATACGCAGGGTCCAACCAAGCACAAGGTCCTTCCACTCGCTTTCCCTCGCCAGCTCGGTCGCGCTCGGTCAGGATGACAGGCAGGGAGGGTGGGTGGCGAGACGCCGGCGCTACTCCGCGCTCTCGGCGTCTCGGCGGTGAACACTTACGTTGCCTTGGCGCGGCGTTTGTGAAAAGATTGCCCTTCCCCGAACAGGAGCACTGATGAAAACATTCTGCCTTGCCCTTCTGCTTGCGCCGGCCCTGCTGCTGGCCCAGACCCAGACTAAGCCGGCGCCCAAAACCACGCCGCATCATGTGACGCCGCACCACGCCGCGCCAGCCGCCAAACCGCAGCCCATGGCCATCATTCACACCTCGGCTGGCGACATGCACTGCACCTTGTTTCCCGACAAGGCGCCCATCGGCGTGGCCAACTTCATCGGACTGGCCAAGGGCACCAAGGACTGGACCAACCCCGTCAGCCACGCCAAGAAGCATGGCGTACCCCTCTATGACGGCACCATCTTCCACCGCGTGATCCCGGGCTTCATGATCCAGGGCGGCGATCCGGCGGGCACGGGCGCTGGCGATCCCGGCTACGCTTTCAAGAACGAAGTGCACCCTGACCTGAAGTTCAGCGTCGCCGGGCGCCTGGCCTATGCCAACGCCGGCCCCGGTACCAATGGCTCGCAGTTCTTCATCACGGAGGTGCCTTTTACCGGGCAGCAGGCCGCCATGTTGAACGGCAACTACACCATCTTCGGGCAGTGCGACCCGGCCACTGTGGCCCTGGTCAAGAAGATTGCCGCCATGCCCCGCGACAGCAACGACCGGCCCTTCCATCCCGTGCAGATTAAACACATCGCCATCGTGGAAGGACACGCCGCGCCCCACCATGTAGCGCCGCATCGCCCCAAAGCGCAGCCCACGGCGAAGACTACGCCCAAGCAGAGCTGAGGAAACCTGGAGACAACGACAGTTAATGGCAATTGCCTGGAATTTTCAGTCGTATTGTGAGCCATGCCGCTGTTCTATACAGATTCTGTCACCCTAGCCTATTCAGACGTTGAGGCCGCCAAGCGTTGGTGGGTCGAGACATTTGACTGCAAGGTCGCGAAAGTGCCGGCGGATTGGGATTGTTCGCTCGCTTCCGACGTAGCCTTACAGCTTCCGGGTCACGATGCGCCCACAATCCTCCTAAGCAGTAAGGCGGAGATTGAACAAGCTGGTTATGACAGGCCCTCGCCACTCGCGTCGGTCATCTTTTGTCGGAAGCTAAAGAAAGGGCAGGAGCAAATTGAGAGCCATGGCGTGTTCGCCGGGCCGATTCAGGATGGTGGCGACACGCAGTTCTTCGAAATCCG
>JBLMXE010000353.1:0-5244 GCA_050257615.1 Chlamydiota bacterium
TCGCGGTCCACCTCCATTACCGCAATGTGCAACTGCGAAGCGTAGGTCAGCGTCAGGTTGCCGTACTTCTTTACCTTGTCCGGAACCTTGAACGGCGCGCGCCAGATGTAGCGGCAGTTCAAGGTGATCTCGTGCATCTCCTCCGGCAGCACCGCGCTGTTCACGTTCACAATGTTGGCGAGGCCGCCATAAGGAATAGCACGGTCCGTGCCGCGCACCCGCACCTCCGGCCCCTGCGCGCCAATGCCAAGTTCCAGCTCTTCTTCCTGCGCATTTAGCACGAAGGCCGCCAGGCGAAGCATTTCTTTTTTCAGCTTTTGCGCCGCGCCGTGTACCGCCGAGAGCCCCGAAACCGCGAACTGGCTGGCGTAGGTGCCGGAAAAACCGGTGTGCACGTTGCGCTCAGTGTCGAAGCCGGTTCGCACCGTGATCAGGTCGGGCGTGACGTTGAGCACGTCAGCCACGATCTGCGCCGCCGTGGTTTCGTGCCCCTGGCCCTGCGGGCAGGAGCCTACGGCCACCACGATCTCGCCGTAGATATCGAGCTTGACGTTGGCGCCCTGTGAATTCCCGGAAAAAGGCGCGTAAGGATTGACGATCTGCGACTGTCCGAAGTTGTTAGTGCCGGAATCCAGCGTAGTCCCAATACCGATGCCGATCAGCCGCCCGTCCCGGCGCCCCTCGGCCTGCTTGCGCTTCCACTCCTCCCATCCAATCAGCTTCTTCGCCAGCTCCAGCATCTTGGGGTAATTGCCGGAATCGTACACGCAGCCGTTGGGGGTGGTGTAAGGCATCTCTTCCGGGCGGATGTAGTTGCGCAGGCGCATCTCGTCGGCGGGAATCTTCAGCTCGTGGGCGCAGATGTCGCACACCCGCTCCAGAAACCACAGGTGCTGCATGCGTGAGTAGCCGCGGTTGGGACCCACCGGGCATTTATTGGTCACCACCTGGGTGAAGTCAATCTTAGCGTTCCTGAAGCGGTACACTCCCGGAAATACCTGCGACCAGATCACGCATCCCAGAGGTTCATAGCGCGGGTAAGCGCCGCAATCGTCTATGTGGCGCGATTCGATCGCGGTGATCACACCGTTTTTATCCAGGGCCACCCGGGTCCCCAGAAAGGTGCGCTCGTTGCCGTGGGCGCTGGAAAGCATGTGCTCGCTGCGCGTTTCCACCCATTTGATAGGCCGCCCGCCGCATTTACGCGAAGCCAGCGCACACACCGCCATCTGCGTGTAATTGGTGATCTTGATGCCGAAGCTGCCGCCGATGTCGAACGTCTGCACCCGGATCTGGTCAATATGAATGCCCAAATGCGGCGCCAGGAACTGAATGGCGAAAGATGGAAACGAATTGTTGCACCAGTAGTAGAGGCGGCCGTCTTTGTTGTCCCACTGGGCAATGATGACGTTGGGCTCGAGCGGCGTGCTGGAAAAGCGGTGAAAGTGCAGGCGGTCAATCTCCACCACATTAGCGGCCTCGCGAAAGGCCTTTTCCACGTCGCCATACTCGAAGACGCCCCGCCACACCACATTGGTGCTGGCGCTCTCGTGCAGAATACTTTCGTTCTTCTCTGCCTGTTCCGCATCCACTACGGCGGGCAGCGGCTCGTAGTCCACCTGCACCAGCTCGGCCGCGTCCTCGGCCAGGCGCGGCGTTTCCGCCACCACCGCCGCCACCGGCTCGCCCTGGTAGCGCGCTTTGCTCCCGGCCATGGGGTAGTCGGCGATTTTCTGGCACTGGTCTGGCCCGATCTCGATGAAAGGGCTGGTTAGCGATTCAACCTCGCGCCCGGTCAGCACCCCGACGACGCCGGGCAGCGCCTCCGCCGCAGCCGTGTTCACATTCAGTATGCGGGCATGGGCATAGGGCGAGCGCACGAATGCGAGGTAGAGCATTTCGCGCAGCTTGATGTCGTCAATGAACTTGCCCTGGCCGCGCAGCAGGCGGCCTTCTTCCTTGCGCGGCACGCGCTGCCCTACCCAGGACTTATGCCCGTTGTTCTTATCGTGATCAGCCATAGATACAAGCTTGTAAACAGCTGACTAGCTGTCTAGCGGCCTGGCCTGAAGCCAGCCAGGTAGCTAGCCAGTCAGCTAGCCAGTCAGTTAGCCAGCTAATTTCGTGGCATCGCCATCGGGCGGGGGCGCTTGCGCCGGCGCCGCACCGGCCGCAACTGCTGGCGCCACCAGCGCCGCCTGCAGCGCGTCAATCAGCTTTTGCACGTTCTTCTTGCCCAGCGGCTCCAGCAGCCCGCCGGCGATGGAAGCGAGTTTGCCGAACACCTGCGCCTCGCCCGCCCAGGCCACCTTGGTGACGCCATTTGCTCCGCTCAAATCGAAGCCGGCAACGATGTTCGCCCCGCCGCCGGGAACGCTTCCCTGTCCTGTGTACTTGGCGCGACCCGGCCGATTCGCTTCCGCCAAATTCATCTTCACTTCCGCCGTGCCCTTGATGTAGGACACGCCCACATTCACCTTCACTGTGAAGTGGGTCGGGTCCTGCACCGACATGCCCTGAAAGTCCGGCAGCAGCGGCCCGAACTTCTGCGGGTCGGTGAGGAAGTCGTACACCTCTTCCGGGCTGCGCTTCACATCGAACTCACCGCCAAATTTGATCGCCATGTTCTTATACCTCCTTGGCCGCAGCCTTGATGGCTTTGAATACGTTCTGATAACCGGTACAGCGGCAGGTATTGCCGGCAATCGCCTTGCGAATCTCCTTGTCGCTGGGATTGGAGTTGTGCTGCAGCAGCTGATAGGTGGAAATCAGCAGACCCGGCGTGCAATAGCCGCACTGCAGCCCATAGGCGTCGCCAAACGCCTTCTGGATGGGATGCAGTTCGCCATTTTTTGCCAGACCTTCGACGGTGAGCACTTCTCCGCCGTCGGCGTGCACGGCCAGCACGGTGCACGACTTCACCGCCCGGCCGTTGAGCAGCACGGTGCAGGCGCCGCAATAGCTGGTGTCGCAGCCGATGTGGGTGCCGGTAAGGTCCAGATTTTCGCGCAGCAACTCCACCAGGAGCAGGCGCGGCTCCACCTGGAGCTTGTGCTCCTTGCCATTCACCTTCACTCGGATCGCCACCAGTTGCTCTTGCTCAGGCATAGAGATGGCCCAGTTGTACCTTCTCTCCGCGCGCACGTTTCAGCGCCACTTCGACCGCGCGTTTCACCAGCGCCGCGACCAGTTGCCGCTTGTACTCGGCTGAGCCGCGCATATCAGGCTGCGGATCAGCCGCAGCGCGCGCCGCCTCGGCCGCCGCTTCGATGGTTTTGGGCGTGACCTGGTTGTTGCGCAGAACTGCTTCCGCTTCCGTCGCCTGAACCGGCGTGAGACCCACCGCCCCGAGCACAATGGCGGCATCGCGGCAAATCCCGTCTTCCATCGCGAGTCGCACCGCCGCGCTGGCGCTGGCGTAGACCGGAGCCGAGCGCTTGAACGCCAGGTAGGCGCCGCCGCTGTTCTTGGGCGACGCTTTCACGGTAATTTCGCTGATCAATTCGTCAGGCCCGAGCGCGCTGGTGTAAGCATCAACAAAAAACTTCGAGATAGGCACGGCGCGCTCGCCCTTAGGGCTGAGACAGCGCACCTCGCTATCCAGCGTGAGCAGCACCGGCGCCCAGTCGCCGCTGGGATCGGCTTCAGCCAGCGACCCGCCGATGGTGCCGCGGTTTCGAATCTGCACGTCGGCAATGCCCGCCGCGCAATCGTGCAGAATCGGAATAACCGCCGCAGCTGGCGAATCCTCAATATCGGCATGACAGGTGAGTGCGCCTATACGCAGCCCGCCGCCGTCCTGCTTCACATACGCTGCACCCGGGACAAAGTTCAGGTCCACCAGCTGCGGAGGGCTGGCGAAGCGCAGCTTCATCAGAGGAATCAGGCTCTGCCCGCCGGCCAGCAGCTTAGCCTCTGGCCCGAGCTGCGAAAGCATGGTGGCCGCTTCTTTCAGCGAGCCGGCGCGGTGATAGTGGAAGTTGCGTGGGAACATGACGAAGGCTTGGCTAAACGGCGAACAAGCTTATCAGAGACGGGCGAATCTTGGGTAGGCCCGCTACAGCAGCATGCCCGCGATGGAGGCCGACATCAGGTTGGCCATGGTGCCGGCAAGCATGGCACGCAAGCCGAGGCGGGCCAGTTCCCCCTTCTTGTTGGGCGCCAGAGCGCCGATGCCGCCAATCTGAATGCCGATGGAGCTGAAATTGGCAAAGCCCGTCAGGGCAAACGTGGCGATGGTGAACGAGCGCTGCGCCAACACCGCCTTCTGCGGCCCCAGAAGCGAAAACGCCACCAGTTCGTTCATCACCATGCGCGTGCCCAGCAGATTGCCCACCGCCATGCAGTCCTTCCAGGGAATCCCAATCAGCCAGGCGATGGGCGCGAAGATTGTGCCAAAGATGGTCTGCAGGCTCTCCGGGAAGTGGGTGAAGCCAAAGTGCGCAAGCCCATTGTGGATGCCGCCCAGAATGCCATTAGTTAGCGCGATCAGCGCCAGAAAGGAAATCAGCATGGCTCCCACATTGAGCGCCAGGTGCAGGCCGTCAATGGTGCCGCGGGCGACGGCTCCAATCGCGTTTTCGCTCTTGTCCTCTGCCGCCTCAGCCAGTTCGACTTTGCCCGCGGTGAGCGGCTTTTCCGTCTCCGGCACCAGCATTTTGGAAATCAAAATGGTGCCGGGCGCGGTCATGATCACCGCGCTGAGCAGCGCTTTGGCGTCAATGCCAAACATGATGTAGGCGGCCATGATGCCGCCGGACACGTGCGCCATGCCGCTGGTCATGATGGTCATCAACTCGGAGCGGGTCACGTCCGGCAGGTAGGGACGGATGGTCAGCGGCGCTTCCGTCTGCCCCATGAAAATGCTGGCGGCCACGTTCAGTGATTCCGCCCCGCTCGCACCCATGAAGCGCGTCATTACACGCGCCGCCTGGCGGATGATGAACTGCATGATGCCAAAGTGATAAAGCACGGCGAAGAATGCGGCGATAAAGATGATGGTTGGCAGCACCTGGAAGGCGAAGTACATGCCCAGGTGCGAGTTCTTCTTGCCCAGTTCGCCAAAAACAAATTCCGAGCCGGCGAAGGAATAGGAGAGCAGCCTGGTGACGTAGTCGCCGATCACCTGAAAAATCCTGCGCCCCACTTCCCAGCGCAGCACCAGCACGGCAAAGGTAAACTGCAGGCCCAGGCCCCAGGCCACGGTTTTGACCCGGATGGCGCGCCGGTTGGTGGAGAAGATAA